>JAQVOO010000169.1 GCA_028702575.1 Sphaerochaetaceae bacterium | reverse complement strand
AGTGGTTCTAGTTATGTTATAATGAGTGAAGATGATTCAGTTTTGAGGCGATTAAGGGTGAAAATCACCGAAAAGTGGGACGATATGTGGGTATGTGATATAAAAAGCTTGCATCGTGGCCATTCTGATGGTACCGTTTTAATATGATACTACGTAAGTAAGGGGTGTTCGCATGGAAATTACCGACGTGAGGGTTCGTAGAATTACTTCAGAGGGGAAGTTGCGGGCGTATGCGACAATAACGTTCGACAACCAATTTGTTGTTCACAATCTGAAAGTTATTGATGGGAAGTCTGGGTTATTCGTCGCGATGCCAAGCCGCAAAACAAAAAGCGGCGAGTTTAAAGACGTAGCGCATCCCATTAGTAGCGATTTTAGGGCGATTATGCAGGAGGCAATTTTGGATGCTTTTGAGAAAGCTCCTCCTCCAGGAGTCGAAGAATCGGACCTGGAAGACGAAAAATCGGAAAAATTGCGTACTTCTGAATAAAATTTGAATTCCTTGTTCCTTAACCTACTGGACAAAGGCAGAAAAAACCTGTATTTTTGTGGGCGGTGTCTCTGATTGTAAAAGAGACGGCCGCACTTAACGTGTGGACATAGGGGTGTAGCCAAGCGGTAAGGCTCCGGTTTTTGGTGCCGGCATGCGTAGGTTCAAATCCTGCCGCCCCTGGTAAGGAAGGAAAGTACAAGGAGTTTCTCATGAATGACACGAAATTAGCTGGCACGCTCAGAAAAGAAGATTTTGGTTCGGCTGGCGCTAGAAGGGTCCTTGCATCGGGTCGTATTCCTGCAGTGATTTACGGCAAGATAGAGCCCATGCATATTACTGTTGATGCAATAGACTTCCAAAATAAGTTACGCAGCATTTCCGAGTCGACGTTGCTCACCATCAAAGTGGGGCGCAAGAATCATTTAGTGCTCATGAAGGATATCCAAGAGAATGTTCTTTTGGGGAAAGTTCTACATGTCGATTTTTATGAAGTTACCAAAGGTGAAATTCTACGGGCTAACGTTTCAATTGTACTTGAAGGAAATCCTGAAGGGATCAAGTTTGGTGGCGTTCTTGAGCAGATTGCTTATGAGGTTGAAGTTGAGTGTCTTCCCCAGGACTTGCCTCGCAATATTGTAGTGGATGTAAGTCACTTAGGATTGAACGAGAGTATCCATATGGGAGCGATTGAGCTGCCACCAGGGGTCAAGGCTTTAATTCCTGAAGATACTACAATTGCTTCGGTAGTCAGTATCAGAGAAGAGGTCCTTGAGCCTGAAGTTGATGAGACTGATCTTGATGAAGATGGAGCTGATGAAGGTGCAGAAGATGAAGATGCATCTTCGGATGATGAATAAGCATTACGCGGGGAGGTTTCCTGAAACTTGTTTTTGGGCTGGGTAATCCCGGCCCCCAGTATGCTCATTCACGACACAATGTCGGTTACGATACCGTAGATACTATAATGGCGTTTCTTCAAAGTAAAATGAGGAAACGCTGTTTGCGTTTATATCGTCAGGCTTGGGTAAATGTTGATGGCTCGTCAGCTTTATTTGTGCAACCGTTAACCTATATGAATCGCTCGGGAGCTATTGTCCATCATTTTATTCCAAAACGGTTTGCTATTGAAGATTTAATCGTAATCTGCGATACGCTTGATTTACCTGCTGGGATGGTGCGTGTTAGGAGCGGAGGCTCTTCAGCCGGCCATAATGGCCTTAAGTCTTTGATAGAGGCGCTAGGATCGTCTGCTTTTACTCGGATTTACGTGGGGATTGGTCGTCCCGATGCTTCTCTGACAGTAGTTGAGCATGTACTCTCTGCCCCCCACGATCCTGAAGAACAAAATGCTTTACACCAAGGAGTGCTCCAAGCAGCTCAAGCTACCCTCGATTTATGTCGCGGATCTACAGTGGAGGAGGTTGCTCGTGATTATAACAGACGAAATAATTCCTCTTGATCCAAAAAGTGGCATTGTGGTGGCCTTTAGTGGTGGTGCTGATTCTTTGGCCCTCTTGCTGGCCTTAGTCGCAAGGGTAGATAAGGGCAAGCTGGTAGCGGTCTATGTTAACCATCGTTTACGATTAGATACAGAATTAGTGGGTGAAGAAGAGCTCAACCAGAGCAATTGTGCAAAGCTAGGGGTGCCTCTTCGAATTATCCGCTTAGAGCGGGGAGCGGTAGAGGCCGTTGCTCGTTCTCGAGGGAATGGTATCGAAGATGCTGCCCGCGTTTTGCGCTATGAGGCTTTACGTAAAGTTCGCCAAGAACTCAATTTTTCCTATATAGCAACTGCTCACACTGCCGATGATCAGGCCGAGACCTTGTTGATGCGCCTCTTGCAAGGATCTGGTCCGCAAGGTTTACAGGGTATTGCTAGTCATGAAAGGGATCTTGTTCGTCCTCTGCTGCAATGGACTAAAAACGATGTGCTCACGTATGTGCGAGAAAGTGGCCTAAAGTGGTCTGAAGATTCCACCAATAGCAGTCTTATGTATTTAAGAAACCAGATTCGACATGAAATTATTCCGATGATTGAGCGAGTTTTTCCCCATTATCGTGAAGCTTTAAAGAGGGTCTCACTTCGCAGTAGTGCGTATTGCAAAGCGTTAGAGCCAGCTGTGCACCGGGCAATTGAGCAGGTAGTCACAGTTCAAGAACAAGCGGTATTACTTGATTTAGCGCTATTAGAGACTTTAGCACGAGCGGTAGCAGAACAAGTCTTGTACCATGGATGGTCATTGGTAACTGAGAACTCTGGGAAAAGATTCCCGTATCGCCATCTAGAGCAGCTTTTAGATAAAATTGCTACGGGGTGGGATAGGGGGGCAACTCTCTATCTCTCTAATAGTGTTGTAATGCGCCAAAATGATACATTGGTATGGACAAAGCAGAGTTCAGCACTTGTCGCTGGCTATGTCTCATTGCTATATTCAAAGCAGACTCCGCTAGATGGGACGAAAGTTTTGGTGGTGGGGGAAGAACTACATAGTTCAATTCCCCTAGCGGAACGAGCGCGTATCGATTCAGAGACTGTGACTCTTCCCTTAGTAGTTCGTTCCTGTAAAGCTGGCGATAGGATTGTCCTTAAAGAAGGGACGAAAGCGGTAACTTCTTTATTGGCTAGTTGGAAGATTGTCAGTCATGAGCGCTGGCGAGTTCCGGTGTTGGAAGACCGAGAGGGAATTGTTGCGGTACTCGCAAGTGCGTATGGAGGTCGAGACAGGGTTGCAAAGCGCTGTCTTTTGTCTGGTCTTGCCCGAAGTGGCTCTACATTATATAGTGTTACGGATATAGAAGGATATGATTGTGAATAAAGAAGAAGAAGATAAAAAGAAGAAGCCTACTTCAGAAGAAGGTCGACAAGAGCAGGAACGCCCAGATTCCAAAAAAGATGATCAAAATTATTGGACTGGTAAAAATTCGCAGCAAGGACAACAGAAACCTTCTGGCAACCCAAAAGGACCAAAGTTCGACTTTAGCCGGAAAAATAGGGTAGCTTTAGGCTTTTTTGTTTTTCTCATTGCCACATTTGCGTTTATGCTTTTTAGTGAAGGGAGCACCCTTGGTACCCAAGAGGTCCCTTACAGTACTTTTATTAACTACGTTGAAGCAAATCAGGTTAATGCTGTTGAAATCCAGGATGGCAATTCCATCACATTCTCATTGCGGAATAACATGATGGCAACCACCCGAATTCCCTATGAAGATAATACTCTTATGGAGACGTTGAAGGCTCATAATGTCCAAATTACTGGTACAGTGCGTGGGGTTTCGTTCTTGCAGATTGTGTTGCAATTGTTACCTTGGGTTATTTTTATCGGTTTTACAGTGATGTTGTGGCGTCAGACCAAAGGGGCTGGGGGCAATGTGATGTCCTTTAGCAAAAGTCGCGCCAAAGAGTATATGGAGACCGATATAAAAATTGGGTTTGATGATGTCGCTGGTCAAAAAGAGGCCAAGTATGAGCTGGAAGAAGTGGTGGAGTTCTTAAAGCATCCCACTAAGTTCCAAGATATTGGGGCTAAGATGCCAAAGGGTGTCTTGTTAGTTGGGCCTCCGGGAACAGGAAAAACGTTATTGGCCAAAGCTGTCGCTGGTGAAGCTGGTGTGACGTTCTTCCATATGTCGGGTAGTGATTTTGTCGAAATGTTTGTTGGTGTTGGTGCTTCACGGGTGCGTGATCTCTTCGAGCAAGGGCGTAAGAATGCCCCTTGTATTCTCTTTATAGATGAATTGGATGCGGTGGGGCGAACCCGCGGTTCCGGTCTCGGCGGTGGTCATGATGAGCGAGAACAGACCCTTAACCAGTTGTTGGTGGAAATGGATGGTTTTGATACTGCCGCTGGTGTTATTGTTCTAGCGGCTACCAATCGCCCCGATGTTCTTGATCCTGCCTTATTACGACCGGGTCGTTTTGACCGTCAGGTCGTGGTTGATATGCCCGATGTTGCTGAGCGCGAAGCTATTTTAGCAATTCACTGTAAGAAGATTAAAAAAGCAGATGATGTCAATCTGAATCGGATTGCACGAGCGACTCCAGGTACCAGTGGTGCTGATTTAGCGAATTTAGTTAATGAAGCGGCTCTTTTTGCAGCCCGTTCGGGACGTAGAACGGTTAATATGGAAGATTTTGAAAAAGGACGCGATAAGTTATTACTCGGTGTTGCCAAGCCTTCGAAGATTATGACTGCCGCTGAGAAAAAGGCGACAGCTTATCATGAATCGGGGCACGCTTTACTGCACTACCATTTAAAAAATCTCGATCCATTGCACAAAGTTAC
>JAQVOO010000168.1 GCA_028702575.1 Sphaerochaetaceae bacterium | reverse complement strand
TCAACATGCGAAGTCTGAGGATAAAGGTCAAAGACTTGCAACGTATCTACCTTATATCCCAGCTCACTAAAGCGGCTACAATCGCGAGCTAATGTGCCACTATCACAAGAGACATATACAATAGAATCTGGCCTTAGAGCGGTAATGCCCTCTAGTACGTTACGATCAAGCCCTACTCGTGGCGGATCGACAATAACGGTGTCAACTTTTTCATGTGGTTGAGTTAAGATCCACTGTTCAATTGACTGAGAGAAGAATTCAGCTGTTCCAACGTTTTTCTGAGCTAGTTCGAGACAACGCTTATCTTGCTCTACTGCAATAACTGTCCGTCCGGGCTCTTCAACAAAGGCCGCAAAAGTACCAACTCCTGCGTAGAGATCAAGAACAACTGCTCCAGTAGTGTACGCTTTAACAAAATCAATCATGGCTGGTAACACCAAACGATTAGATTGAAAGAAGACATTAGAATCGGCCCAAAGAGTCTTGCCAGCAACCTCAACTGCTACTTCACGCGAACTCAGCGAAACTTTTGTATCACCAGCAAAAGCGGGAACTTGGACATAACGATTGCGATTTTGCCAACCTTCGGTTGCCTTACGCATCGCAGCTGCCTTAAAAATAAGGGGACGCTTTTCATCTAAAAGTCGGTTTAACGCATCACACAAAATGGGACAATGGCGAATATCGACAAGATCATTACTCATCCGCCCTAAAAAACCTACTTTTTTCCCCTCTACATCAATATGGAATCGCACCCGACTTCGATAGCCCCACCCAGCAGCAGAGGCAACTGGAAGAACTGTGATATTCTCACTATCTAAGCGTCCAATGCGACTAAGATTCTCTTTAACAATTAACTCTTTTTGCACTGCTTGGGCACCAGTACTCAAGTGTTGTAAATCACAACCACCACATACCCCATAATAGGGACAAGGAGGCTCAACTCTATCAGGACAAGCGTCAATGACCTCGATAACCTCCGCTCTAGCGTAATCCTTCTTCTCTTCAGTTAATGTCGCAAGAACTTTTTCTCCTGGTAAGGCACCAGAAACAAAGATCGCCTTCCCCTCATGTCGGGCAAGACCATCACCTTTAGCAATTAATTTCTCTATAATGAGCTCTAAAGCCATCCTTATTCTCCCTCATAACCAGTCAATTCGCAAAACTCATCAACATACTGGCGAATAACTGCCATACTTTGTTGCCAAAACTTCTCATTAGTAATATCAATGCCGGCTGTTGCTGTCACTTCGGGCGCCGCATTCTGCCCACTTTGTAACAATAACGCATCATACCGCTCAGCAAAGCCTTCAGGTTCATTTTGCGACAATTGATACACGCCTAGTCCAAATAATTGGCCAAAGGCATACGGAAAATTATAGTAAGAAAGATCGCTACTATAATAGTGCCCCTTTACTGCCCACATATAGGGGTGTAAAGCATCACTATCCAAAGCATCCCCATAACTGGCCTTCTGGGCCTCAACCATCAAGTGCGAGAGTCGTTCAGGCATCACATCCCCTTGCACTCTTTCTTTAAATAATTCTCGTTCAAAGTAGAAACGACTGAGAATATCGATGCAGGTTTGGGTCGCATCTTGTAAAAAAAGTTCGATTAACGCAATCCGCGCCTGCTTATCGGCATCCTTTAGGGCCCCTTGGAAGATGATAAATTGACTAAATATAGAGGCCGTTTCAGCTAGAGTCATGGGGTAATTACGTAATAAAGCCGGTAAGTCAGCAGTAATATAATCGTGATAAGCATGTCCTAACTCATGAGCAACCGTCGAGACACTATCAAACGTACCATCAAAATTGGCTAGAATGCGGGTCTCCTTCCGCAGTGGAAAAGAAGTACAGTAGGCCCCTCCCACTTTACCAGCTCGAGGCTCACTGTCGATCCATTTTTTTTCAAAAGCCTCTTTTGCAAAAAGACCTAACGGAGGATGAAATTCAGTAAAGATAGCGGTGATAAAGATTTTAGCCTCAGTAAAACTATAGCGCTTGTTCAAACCTCCGACTGGCGCAAATATATCATAAAAGGCTAACTTTTTAAGTCCAAGTGCATGTGCTTTAGCTCGCAAATAACGTTGAAATAGAGACAAATGGGACTCAATAGAACCAATAAGAAGATCCAACACCTCATCGGTTATCCGAGCTTGCATCGTAGCCCGCTCTAACGGATCGCGATAACCACGCTTTCTATCTAAGGTGATAGTAGTCCCCTTCACTCCATTTATAGCATAAGCGAAAGCTATTTCATGTTGTTTCCAAACTTCTAATTCTTTATCAAAAGCTTTTTTTCGTACCGCCCGATCAGGATCAAAAGCTAGCGAACGCAACTGAATAACAGACTTGCGTATCCCCGTTTGTTCATCCCACACACAATCAGCCTGTGATGAAACTGCCTCTTGCAACCTCCCCCAGGCATCTGTACCAGAGCGGTTTAAATCGGCAGCTAGGGCCTCCTCAGCTCTACTCATCGTATGCTTTTGTTCTACCAATAACTCATCTAAGACAAAGTGAAACGGGATAAATCGTTTATCATTAGCCACTATATCTCGTATCTTCTTTTCATGAGAGGCTAGGCTATTAATGACCAGCACATGGGCACTCTTAATCTCCAGCACAGCCTCTTCAACCTGATTTAACCCCCGCATAGCCTTTTCATCACTCGTGTTGACTGTTAATAAAGCATTAGCGTAAGCACCCAGCGTCCCAGCGGTATCGAGTGCTAATTGATAGGTCTCTAATAACTTTTGTAACCAATCGCCAAAATTAGCTTCTTGGCCCAGATTATCATCTAGTTGTTGTTGTAATTCTTTTCCTAAAGTGCCCAATCTCGCTAAATCCTGAGCAAATTCAGGTCCCTCTATTTTCGGATAAATACTCTCTAGATTCCAATGTGGCAAGTGTTCCATTTGCAACTCCTTTGAGAATCTTATTGTAGTGGAAAAACATGGTCGATACCAGAGAGAAAAAGATCATAAATCGAGTTGGTAATCTGCTATCTTATTAATGAGAGTCCGCCGCGATATTCCCAGCTCTTCGGCTGCGCGGGTCCGGTTTCCTTCCCAGCGATGCAGAGCCCGAATTATAGTCTCTACTTCAAGTTCCTTCAAACTTTTAGGTTCATTTAAGTCATCAGAAGGGACTAGTATAGTACTAGGTGCTGAAGATTCTTTAGTAAAGCGAGAAACACTTGTCCGTAGCTCTAGAGCATCATGTTGGATAACAGTACCATCTGCGAAAATTATAGCACGCTCTAACACATTTTCTAATTCGCGTACATTCCCGTAAAAAGGATGGGCCTTGAGAGCCTCAATGGCACGTGGACTAAGTCCTTCTATGCGGTGACCCATTTGGCGATTAAACTTATTGAGAATAACACCTGCCAATAAGGGAATATCTTCTTTCCTTTCTCGCAGGGGTGGCAATTCAATACGAACAACATTCAAACGATAAAACAAATCCTCTCTAAAGGTACCAGCACGAACCATCTCTTCTAAATTCTTATTAGTTGCGGCAATGATACGGGCATTAATGGGCATTTGAAAGGTGCCTCCCAAGCGGGTAATTTTGCGTTCCTGTAACACTCTGAGCATTTTTACCTGCAGTGTGGCTGGCATATCACCAATTTCATCAAGGAATAACGTCCCACCACTAGATAGTTCAAACATACCAATCTTGCGCCCAGTTGCACCAGTAAAAGCACCTTTTTCATACCCAAACAATTCACTCTCTAACAGATTTCCAGGTACGCCACCAATATTAATGGCAACAAAAGGCCCCTCTGCACACGCCGAAACAGCATGAATTTGGCGAGCAACTACTTCCTTACCAGTTCCGCTTTCTCCTGTTACCAACACCGTTGCTGGGGAGTCGGCAATACGAGAGATGACCTCTTTAATCCTACGCATGCTGGGAGATTCACCCACTAATCCCTCATCAAGTCCCTCTGTGCTACGCGATTTGGTTTCAACAAGAATTCTCAACTGTTGAGCTTCGATAAGCTTACGCAACCGGATAGTAAGTTCTTCAGGATCAAAAGGCTTCACAATATAATCTTGGGCACCCTCTTTTAAAGCTGTTACCGCATCATGAATTTCACCATGAGCACTAATCATAATAACCGGCATACGGAAGCCCTCTTGGCGGATCCATTGGATTAAACTAATCCCATCCATCCCCGGCATTTTCAAATCGACTAAACAGGCATCATAGTGGTGTTCACGTAACAGGCGTTGAGCAGAAAGACCGTTCTCTGCGCCATCACTATCTAGTCCTTCTAATCCTAAATACTTGCGCATCAACTCTCGAATATTATACTCATCATCAACAATTAGAATTCTCATAGTACCTTCTTATACACGTTTAATGTATTCTGACGGAAGAATAACTTCAGCTATTGTTCCGCCTCCTTCGCGTGGATAGAGCTTTAAATTTCCACTTCGTGCTCGCACAAACTGCCTACAAATTGACAACCCGATTCCTGAACCATGGATTTTAGTAGTAAAAAATGGATCAAATATCTTTTCGAGATTTTCTTCAGCAATACCCTCGCCACGGTCTTTAATGAAAACATGGATCAGATGGCGTCTATCTTTCGTTACTTTTATTTTTACCACTTGGCCTTGCTCACCACTGCTCTCAAGTGCATTTTTAATCAGATTTTCAAATACAGAACGAGCACGATCGGGATCGAAGAAAATATAGGCCCGCTGTAACGAAGCAGGTTCAAATATAATCCGATCTTGGAAGGTATGTCGCAGAGATTCCAATAAGACTACAATGT
>JAQVOO010000024.1 GCA_028702575.1 Sphaerochaetaceae bacterium | reverse complement strand
AATGAAGCTCTCGTTTTAACACTCTTCGGTCGTTATTATGGAACCTTATATGGGGAAGGCTTTTACTTTGTAAATCCATTTGTCTCAGCTGTTAATCCAACGAGTAAACCAGAACCAAGTACTGCTCAAACACCAGAAAAATCGACGACAATGAGCAAATATGGAAATGTGAATATTAATTTACCTAACAAAAAAATATCATTGAAAGCCATGACGCTCAATAACGATAAACAAAAAGTGAATGATGCTCTCGGCAATCCTATAATTATTGGAATTGTAGTTATTTGGAAAGTAGTCAATACAGCTAAAGCCGCTTTTAACGTTGACAATTACGTAGAATACCTCTCTATTCAGTGTGATTCGGCCTTACGTAATATTGTGCGTCTCTACCCCTACGATGCCAGTGATACGGAAGGTGAAAAATCATTGCGAGGCAGTAGCCAAGAGGTAGCCGAGCGTTTAAAAGCTGAGATCCAAGATAAAACTAACCTAGCAGGTCTTGAAATAATTGAAGCGCGCATAACGCATCTCTCGTATGCTCCTGAAATAGCCGCTGCCATGTTACAACGTCAGCAAGCTTCAGCCATTATTGCTGCTCGGCAGATGATTGTAGAAGGAGCTGTGGGCATGGTGGAAATGGCATTAGAACAACTCAGTGTCAATAATGTAGTTAATTTAGACGAAGAGCGCAAAGCAGCCATGGTCAGCAATTTGTTGGTTGTGCTATGCGGGAACCGTGACGCTCAACCTATAGTGAACAGTGGCTCAATCTATTAAATAGAGTACATAATGGAAGAAAAAGAAAGAAAACAAGTATTACTTAGAATATCGGCATCTCTCTGGCAAGAATTAGCTATTTGGGCTGAAGATGATTTTAGGTCAATCAATGGACAAATTGAGTATCTCTTAACTGAAGCTGTCAGAAAAAGGAGAAAGAAAGAGATTTCAGACTCTTCATAACCTACCAGTCACACAATATTAGTAATTTACCTAATTAGTAATTTACTAATATTGTTGCTATGAGTATACTGCTTAATAGGAGGAGGAACTATATGGAAATTCCAACAACATTAAAGCATAAACCGGTCGTGGTAGTTGAAAATTATGAACAAATCGATGGCAAAAATGCCTATAACTCAGAAGCCAAAGGCCTCTCGTTGGGTCTAGCCCAATGGAATGATCGAGGTTCACTAGATATATCTGCTAAAATTTGGCGCCATACCGGAGGTAAATGGTCGCGTCAATCGGAGGAAATGCCATTACATCGTGTCTTAGATTTAGCCATCCTTATCGCTCGCTCTAAAGAATATTTTTCTCAAGCCTATCGCTATGAGAAGTATTACGATCCAGAAAATACCAGAATTGATCGCATTGGCCTACAAGGAGATGCTATGTCGGTAGATATCGCCACTAATAATGAGATGCTCGATACTGATATCCGCCTATTTGCTGACGCATTAGCGCAAGAAGATGAAAGAATCAGTGAAAGGTTACAAACTTTAGTCTCCATCTTGGAGCGTATGGGATATCACTCCATTATGTAAATGAATTTCTAAAGCACTAAAGACCTCTTTCAAGTCATAAAAGCGAAGTTTTGCATATTTGTCCAAAGGGGTTTCTTGTGAATTAACAATGACAATCTTGCCCCCATGATAAAACGTAGCCATAGGTAAAGATGCAGCGGGTTGCACTGTGAGACTACTGCCTAAAACAAGGACTAGGTCCGCTCGTGCCATATCTTGATAGGCTTGATCTAAGAGTTTTGCCTTTAATTGTTCACCGTAAAAGACAACATCTGGTTTTATGACCCCATTACATATCGAGCAAAAAGGAACTTCGCCTTTCAGCACCTGTGGTGCGATTTCAGTGTAGAAAAATTGGGCTCCACAACCAAGGCAATGGTGGATGGCCGGACTACCGTGGATTTCCCATACATGGGTAGAACCGGCTCGTTGATGCAACATATCGATATTTTGGGTATACACTCCCCTAATAAGTCCTTCTTGCTCCAGAGTCGCCAGAACTGTATGGACTACAGAAGGAGTGTATTGCTCTAATGTATATAAAAACTCCCGTGCCCACCGATAAAATAGGGTTGGATCAGACATGAAGAAATCTAATGACAGGATATCTTCAACCTCCATTCCATCCCAGTTAGCACTATAAAACCCCCCTACTCCTCTGAAATCTCTAATTCCACTTAGAGTTGAGACGCCAGCTCCAGTAAACACTATTGTGTTTTTAGATTTAGCTAACAATGAGATTAACTTGTTCACACGAACTCCTTACTGAGGGTTATGAGTAGCTTTGTAGGTATTTCCTGCTAGTCCATGCAATGTAACGCGAGTAAATTCACCCATGGTTAACTCGCTCACAGGTTCAAATACCACCATTTCGCCATGTTCCGTACGTCCTAAATATTCTTTTTTATTACGCTTTGAAACTTGTTCAACTAACACCTCAACATCTCCAACGCACCGTTCTTTTTTATAATTCAGGGTTATGGAACGTTGTAGTGCGATTAACTTTTGCAACCGTTCCATTTTGACTGAAGAAGAGAGTTGATCATGAAAGTCGACCGCAGCAGTACCTTCTCGAGGATTAAAGTAGTACATGAAAGCTTCCAGAAACCCAACTTCTTTCATCAAAGATAAGGTCTGCTGGAAATCTTCATCAGTTTCTCCTGGAAAACCTACCATAACATCGGTTGTTAGAGTTAAAGAGGGGGCTACAGTTCGTAAGTCAGTTACTAATTGGAGATATTGTTCACGACTATAGTGACGGTTCATTTGTTTCAATATCTTTGTTGAGCCACTTTGAACAGGTATATGTAGATGTTTGGCAACAGTAGGTTCTTTCGCTATAACCTGAATTAACTCTTGAGAGAAATCTTTTGGATGGGGACTTTCGAAGCGAATCCACCGCAGAGAGGTAACTCTTTCTGTTATAGCCGAGAGAAGATCAGGAAAATGCATCCGTTTACCCTGATAGGTATAGTCATATGAATTCACATTCTGACCGAGTAAGGTAATTTCTCGAACTCCTTGCTCTTCTAAATAGGCAATTTCAGCATAGATCGATTGAGGATCGCGCGATACTTCCTGCCCCCGTACATACGGTACAATACAGTAAGTGCAGAAATTATCACATCCATTCATAATCGGCACATAGGATGTAAATGAACCAGGCTTGTAATAACTTTGGGTAAAAGTGTAAGCATGATCCCGTTCATCGCTACTACCAGTTAGGAGAGCCGCAATTCTCTGTTTATCATTAGTTCCCCACACGTGATCTACAGTGGGCGCTTCTTTGAAAAAATCATCACCAACTCTCTCTGCCATACATCCGGTAATAACTAATGTAATATCTTGTGTTTCTTTAAGGTGTTTGAAATATCCAATACGTCCCCAGATCCTTGTTTCAGCAGTTTTTCGAACACTGCAGGTATTAAGAATAGCACAGTCAGCCTCTTCCACCTTTGCTGCAGGCTGCATTCCAGCAGCCTGTAAAGCAGCCTCAAGTGCATTTGATTCCGCAGTGTTCATCTGACACCCATATGTTTCCAGCCAGTAGTGGCTGTGTACTTTGTTTTTAGACATTAAGTTAAGAACTCCTACCATGATGCAATACTGCAGCATGCAATGTATTTTTCATAAGCATAGCAATGGTCATTGGTCCAACGCCGCCTGGAACTGGAGTTATAGCAAAGCACTTAGGAGCGACTTGGTCAAAATCGACATCTCCGACTAACCGATAACCTCTTTTGCGACTAGTGTCACTCATACGATTCATCCCCACATCGATGACTACCGCGCCCTCTTTGACCATAGAGGCTGTTATTGCTAACGGTGAGCCAATCGCGACAATCAAGATATCGGCAGAGCAAGTATGAAAAGCCAAATCAGCTGTACGGCTATGACATATAGTCACTGTTGCATCACGCCCTTTTTGCATGAGTAAGGCCGCAATAGGCTTACCCACAATATTACTTCGCCCTACTACCACTACCTGTTTGCCAACGGTATCGATCTCATATTCATCCAGCAAACGTAGTATACCACCGGGTGTACAGGGAATAAAAACGGGAGTACCTAATATAAGCTTACCCATATTAGTTGGATGGAGCCCATCGACATCTTTATCGGCAGAGACAGTATCGAGTACCTTATGTTCATTAACATGGCTAGGAAGTGGCAACTGCACTAAAATCCCATCGACAGCAATATCTTCATTTAATGCGGTTATAAGCTTAATAAGTTCATTTTCACTAATTGTAGCTTCTAAATGATAATCACGATGCAGAAATCCCATCTGATCACAAGCCTTGCCCTTACTGGCCACATACGTTGCACTAGCAGGATCATCGCCGACCAGAATTACTGCCAAACAGGGTCTATTGCCCGTAGACTCTATAAAACGAGCGCATGCTTGTTGGACTTCTTGACGAACTTTGGCTGCAACTTCTTTTCCTGAAACTCGTATCATATGTACTCCCTTAAATCTAGTGTTCTATTTATATCAAAATTTGAGGATGTTGTGTACCGTAGTAACTAGTTTTCAAAGTCGGGCCAATACGTTATGATGAGATAACTTTGCTCGGTAATAATTGGAGAATAAATGTGATGAAAAAAGTTTTAATAGTATTACTCCTATGTTTAATAGTTCCCTCAGTGCTTTTAGCAGACGAGGAGGCTATGCCAAAAGCACGCCAGTATGCCATGGGAAGCCAAATGTTCACGTTTACAGCTGGACCGGTTCTTCCTGCTTTCTTTTACCGTCCCTTTTTATCATCTGGCGACAAACTACTCTCTTTTAACGAGACACACCTGAAAGTCGGTGGTTATGGGTCAATCCGGTACCAAGGGTTTCTTTCAAGTACTTTGGCCTTAGGTGGAGAACTCGGTTATTACTTTGCCTATGATCGCAATGACCTATTTACCTCAGTCCCTTTTCAAGCCAAACTCACCTATATTCCCCTCCAAGGAACAATCGAAATCCCCTTGAGCATTGGCCTAGGATTTGCCTATAACTCTTACCAAAAGACTAGTTATATGAGCTTGCTAGCAACAGCAGAAGTTGGCTTTAGCTGGTACTTCAAAGAGGAATGGGGCTTAACCATTGGCACTGGATTACAACTTATTCCTGAACTGTATGGCAAAGATACAGATAACTATAGTGACACTACACTAGCTGGCTTTATGCCAATCACTCTATCGGTCACATACCGTAGTAACTAGGAGCAGCAAATGAATAAACATACCCTATTGATCACTATCATCCTGGCTCTTGTATTAGTAAGTGGCTGTAACACTGAAAATGATGGAATTTTTATGCGCATCAGCAAATCAGAAACAAAAACTGATGTAGGAACCATCACCCTCATTGCTAAAAGTGGTTCAAAATTCTATACAAAAACCCGAGAGCACCAATTGCAAGTCTACGAAAGTAATCCAGCAACTAAAGGTTGGACGCTCCTTTCTACACAAGCAACCTTTGTTGCCACAGATACAACCAACATCTATTTTGCCCCATCAGTTACTAAAGACGAAAATAATCCTATCTCTCAGTACGTAATAGATAGTAGTCCCGTTGCCATCACCCCCAAATATGCTGACACCTATGATGTAGTTGCGATGAGCCCTACTGCGGATTTGATGGTGGTGAAAGATAGTACTGATAAGTTTGATGTTTATAATGTAAGTAATGAAGCATCAGTAGTTTCTGATCTTTCTTTTTACGAAACAAATCCCCCACAACTCATTGTGCAACAAGAAGACACACACTTTATTATAAGTGGAAAATCTTCGGCAACTGAGTACACCCATTATCTTTATGATGGATCCACCCTTTTAGCTACTATTACCGGTATTAATGCTCCGGTAGTGGCTTTTCATAACGATGGTACTAATATTGTTCTCCTTGCTAGTTCTAGTGAAATCTGGCAAGGCACAGTAGCTGGTGGGTATGTTTTCACTAAAAAGGGGACAGTACCAAGTTTCTCAGCAGGTAATCCATCCCACATGCCCTACCCTGTATTTTTCCATGGAACAAAACTGTACTTGCAAGACAATAATAATTATATGCGCTCTATTGATCTTCCTACAGGTACCGTGGCTGAAGAGAAAACAATTGACCTCTCAGCGGTAAAGGTTTGGTCTTATCTCGTAGATTCCGGTAAAGTTTATGTTGGGACTACCCAAAATGGTATCTTTGAAATAAATATGACGACTAATAAAGTTACCAGTTTATAATACAACAAAGCGGACCAGCTGGTCCGCTCTATTTTTCTCTAGTAATCATTAATCAAAACCACTAATTTAATCACGCCGGACGGTGTGAAGTATCTTGCGTACCTCAGGATCTTTGTATTGTTGATCTATTTCAGCACTCGTGAGGCCGATGAATTCATGATTCATATAATGAATCCAAGTCTCTTCTTCAGCGGCGTTGAGGACGTGCTTGCGACAATAGTAGTCGGGTTGCACGGGAAGTCGCGGTTCATCTTTATAAAGAGCTATTTTATAATCATAGACTGCTACCTTAATATCACTACGGGGTATCCCTTTGGCTAACATCACATTCGCTAGGGCATTCACAGTCTTTCCGGTATCGAAGATATCATCAACGATGAGAATTTTATCGCCGGTGCGTAAATGCTCTGGACTGTATGTCCACCCATCGATGCGTACTTCAGATTCTAATTTCATATTTTCATAGGAACGGGCCACCACGGCAGCATAGAACACTGGACGATCTCCGGCCTTATTGCGAATCAGTTTGTAATACTCACTAAATACATTGCCCATATAGGCGCCTCCGCGGAGGGAGACATAAATAATATCGGGAACAAAGCCATCTTCGTAATGCATCTTATGTACCAGCTTAAGGGCTGAATCGCGTAACATCTCAGGACTGATAAATTCTTTTTCCATACCCCACCCTAATGACTTATTCTGTAACCGTCAATATCTTGACACCTTCATTGGTAATTGCGATGGTATGTTCAAAATGGGCCGAAGGTTTACCATCTGCCGTAACTACCGTCCATCCATCATCGAGATTAATAATATTCTTGGTTCCTAGATTAATCATCGGTTCAATAGCTAGCACCATACCCTCTCGCAAGCGCGGATTAGGTGAAAGCGCACTAACATAGTTAGGAACCTGGGGTTCTTCATGTACAGCCAAACCTACCCCATGACCACAATAGTCGCGTACTACTCCAAAACCGTGTGAATCGGCTAAGGCATAGATTGGAGCCGAAATATCGTGGATGCGACCTTTCTTTTTATTTGCTCCCTCAATACCAACTTCCAAACACTGTTTGGTAACTTGTACTAAGCGCTCGTTATCTAAAGTGGAAGAACCGCCAACAATATACGTACGGGCTGAATCACTAAAGTACCCATTCAAATCAATACCTAGATCAACACTCACTAAATCACCATTATAGATTTTCTTCTTACCTGGTATACCGTGAATAACTTCTTCATTCACAGAGATGCACGCGGAGGCTGGAAATCCCATGTAATTGAGGAAAGCTGGACGACCCTTGTGTTTCGTAATAAAATTATAACAATAGGTGTCTATCTCTTTAGTGGTCATTTCAGCACTAATGAAGGATTCTAAATTATCGAGTAATTGTGCTAAAAGACGGCAAGATTCCTCAATTCTCTTAATTTGGTCAGGACTTTTTAACGTGATCATCTATTTCCTTGCGCATTGAATCTAACATGCCATTGATGAATTTATAATTCACCTCTCTACTATATTCTTGCGAAAGCTGTACTGCCTCCGTAATTACTACATTGCTATGAATATCTTGTACATACAGCATCGAAAAAACACTAATACGCAAAATATTGCGATCTATATAATCTATCCTTTCGATTGGCCTATTAATAGAATAACGGGTAATCCAACTATCTATCTCAGCTAAATGTTCTAGCGTGCCAGCAATTAAAAAGCGAGCAAAGATCACAGCTTCGGGATGTAGGTGCAACTGCTCTTCTTGTGAGACGGCGGGGAAATCGCTGGGAATTTGACCTTGACTTAGTTCCCCATTGAAATCAAGGGCATAAAGAGTAGCAAGAGCTAATTCGCGACCTAGATGCCTATTCCTCAATTGGATTGCTCCGGAGTGTACAAAATATTAATAAACGCGCTATCACGCAATTGTTTGACCAAATTGTCGATAGCTCGTAAATAAGCCGCCTGTTGATTCTGAGAAGTTAATGTTTGGCGGATGTACTGCTTAACCGTAACTTTTGATTCTGGATTGATTGGATCATCGATAGCGAGCAGTTTTGGTTCGGTATGGGTGGTAACTTTCACAATATGGTATCCACCAGTGGACTCAAGGACTCCTGAAGGTTTCCCTAACGACAAAGCAAAGACAGCATCAAAGAAAGCTGGCCCTAAATAAGAGCGCATATTAGCATCATCAAAAGCTAACCAGCCGATATCACCTCCACGAGCGACACTCTCAGTATCTTGGGAATACTTAGGCACTAACTCTTCAAATGTGTAGGTGTTATAACGCAACCAACGCGCTAATTGATCCATCTGCTTTTTCACCTCAGCTTTATTTTCTGGAGTAAAAGGCATGAAAATATGGCTAAGCCGAACCAACTCAGGATTCATAAAAGAAGCCCTGTTTGTCCGATAAAAATCAAGGATTTGCTGTTCAGTCGGCTCTTTATAATCTTGAATAACTGCAGGCATTTTTCCACGAACATAGAGATCGACTAAAGCCGATTCTTTAAGACTTTTTCGAAATTCTGCCATTGAAATCCCATAATTATTCTTAATAATCAATTCAAATTGTTCACTAGTAAGCTCTTTTCCTACTTGTTGCTCAGCATACGCTTTTTGTTGTCTAACTAACTGATCAACTTGCGCATCTGTGACAGCATACCCATCGCGCTCAGCACCTTGTAACACTAACTCATCATTAATCATGACATCTAAAACTTCCAAAGGTTTGACAACTGTTGTTACACCAGCTGCCTTTGCTTCAGCTTGATAAGAAGCCACTTTTTCGTTTAACGATTCGACTGAGATGACACTATTACGGATGAGATTTACCGTCGCAGCTGGTTGTGAAATTACTGCAGCAGAAAGTCCCATGAGAGGAATCGCTACAATGATAATGAAAATGAGAAGACTTTTTTTACTCATGGAAACTACACTCCTGAAATTATGTAATAACTAATCTTTTTCCTATTTCTTTTGCATAGTTACGATTAGTAAGTATATCTGAAAAGGTAAGATACATGCCCTGACTTTCCATAACTCGCATTAAAGTCTGGAGGGTTTTTCCCTGACGAATTCCTTTTTTACTAATAAAAGCAAAACTACGTTTTCCTGAAACGGTTCCGCTTTGCTTAAGAAAATCGCTAATTTTAGAAGGTATTTTGCCTCCCCAGAAAGTAGTGGCACTTGTACCTAAGGCAATATAATCAAAATAGGAGATTATTTTACCAGAATCGCGTTTTATATCGACTACCTCAACATCATGACCTTGTGTTTGGATCCCTTCCGCAAGACCAGAAGCTAAATCCTTACACACTGTAGCGGAACCGACATCTTCAAATAAAACACAAACTCTCATATAACACCCCTTTTGCAAAACGGCAATGACCGCAGTATACACATGCGGTCTTCACCAAAAACAATAATCACTGGGCGAATTATTCAGCAGTGCTCGTTGTATCCCACCACTCTTGAGATTGCTCAACTTGTTCAACTTGAACAGAATCTAACAAAGATTCACCTGATGGCGACTTATTAATAACTGCTAATAAAATAGCAAGTACTAAAAAAGACGTTCCCAAAATAGCGGTAAATCGGTTTAAAACCTTGCCGGTTTGTGAACCGAATGTAGAATCGCTACCACCACCGAATATACCACCAAGCCCAGTACCGCCTTCACTTTGTATCGCTACAAGGAAAATAAGTAATAGGCTAGCGATAATAAAGAGTATGAGAAGAATAATGCTAATAACACCCATTGTGAACTCCAGTTTACTTGTTATACCGCACAATAGGCCCAAACTGCTCAACAGAGAGCGCAGCACCACCCACTAGTGCGCCATCGATATGTTTCATAGCCATGAGGTCCTTCACATTCGACGGTTTCACTGAACCACCATACTGTATTATTAACGATTCTGCAACACTTTTACTATAGAGTTTTTCAATCTCACTACGAATAAAAGCGTGAGCACTGTTAGCATCGTCCGGCGTAGCCGTCTTTCCGGTGCCAATAGCCCATACGGGTTCATACGCAATAATAATGTGGCTCATCTCCGAAGCTGAAACATCTTTAAGTCCTTCGATTACCTGCCGTTTTAAGACTGTTTCTAGTTGTCCTGCTTCCCGTTCTTCTAAAGTTTCGCCAACACAGAGGATCACATCTAAATCTTCGGCAAGAGCAAGTTTTACTTTGCGATTAATAAAGGCATCGCTTTCACCATACAACGCACGTCGTTCTGAATGGCCCAATATTACTACGGAAACTCCTAGCTCTTTGAGCATAGGTGCTGAAACTTCACCGGTATAAGCTCCCGATAGATGATCGGCCATATTTTGAGCAGCAACTTCAATACTTGATTCTTGCAGTGCTTCAGCAACTCCAGGAATCGTGACAAAAGGAGGGGCTACCACTACACGAACCGAAGCGTCTTTTACTGCTTCTGCTAAAGCCTTAGCAAAGACTACTCCCTCAGAAGGGGTCATATTCATTTTCCAGTTACCCGCTATACACACTTTTCTCATGTTATCTCTCCAATGCTTTAATGCCAGGCAACTGTTGCCCTTCTAAAAACTCAAGGGATGCACCACCACCAGTCGACACATGATCGATTTGATCGGCATATCCAAACTTATTTACCGCTGCAACAGAATCACCCCCCCCAACGACAGTAGTTCCTTGGGATTCTCCAACCATCTTGGCAACGGCCTTAGTCCCGGCTGCAAATGAAGCAAATTCAAAAACACCTAGGGGACCATTCCAGACAATTGAACGGGCAGCTTTCAACTCTTTCCCTATAAGATCGAGAGTTTTTGGCCCGACATCCATACCAATTAAACTCTCTGGGATATCGGTGGAATCGACCATTACAGGAGTGGCGTCCTCTTTAAATTCAGCAGCGCACACGTGGTCAACAGGAAGAATTACACGCACACCCTTCTCTTTAGCTTTATCTAAGAAGGATTTAGCCACATCTAAGAAATCTGCCTCTAATAAAGACTTACCGATGGTATGTCCTTGTACCTTGAGGAAGGTATACGCCATTCCGCCCCCAATTACGATGGCATCACATGTTTTGGCTAAGGATTCTAATACACTTATCTTTGAAGAGACTTTAGAACCTCCAATTACAGCCACAAACGGCTTATCTGGGTTCTCTAGTAAAGGAGCAAAGAATTTGACCTCTTTTTCAATAAGAAAACCTGCTACAGAAGGAAGGAAATGGGAAACACCTTCAGTAGAAGCATGCGCGCGGTGAGCAGTTCCAAAAGCATCATTGACATAGATATCACCATACGTAGCTAATTTCTTAGCAAAATCAACATCATTAGCCTCTTCACCTGCATAAAAACGGACGTTCTCAAGGAGAAGCACCTCACCAGGGAGCAATGCTGCTACTTCCTTCTGGACGGCATCCCCTATCACATCAGAAGCTAACTTCACTGGACGACCGAGCAATTCGGCAAAACGCTTGGCAATGGGAGCCATACTAAAAGCAGGATCTTTTTTCCCTTTTGGGCGACCAAAATGGGACATAACAACCAAAGAAGTCCCCTTTTGCTCCAAAATATAATTAATTGTCGTCAGCGCGCTTCGAATCCTAGTATCGTCGGTTACTATACCGTCTTGCAAGGGTACGTTGAAGTCGACACGAATCAAGACTCGTTTACCTTGCAAATCGATATCTTTTACTGTTTGTAATTTCATCATAACTCCTATGTATGCCTGATGCGCACCAAAGGTGGCGCGCATCAATAAAAACTTTAATTAAGGATGATTAATCCATTAACATTTTGGCGAGATCGACAACCCGAGCTGAATAACCCATCTCGTTGTCGTACCAGGACATGACCTTAAAGAACTTTGGTCCAACCTTCATGGTCATTTCGGCATCAAAGATAGATGAATGTAAATTACCTTTTACATCGCTTGAAACAATAGGATCCTCTGTGTATTCCAAAATCCCTTTCATTGGACCGTCAGCAGCAGCTTTAATAGCAGCTTTGAGCTCCTCGACTGTACAATCTTTTTCTAACAATACTGTAAGATCTACAACTGAACCAGTTGGAGTCGGCACACGCATTGCACACCCATTAAGCTTTCCTTCCAGTTCTGGAATAACCTTAGAGACTGCCCGAGCAGCGCCTGTGGTTGTAGGAATAATTGACAAAGCAGCCGAACGAGCCCGGCGAAGATCTTTATGGGGCTGGTCAAGAATAACCTGGTCATTAGTATAGGCATGAACAGTAGTCATTATACCACGATCAATTCCAAAAGAGTCATTCAGTACTTTTGCTAAAGGAGCTAGACAGTTTGTAGTACAAGAAGCGTTGGAATAGGCATGTAAACTACGATCAATTTTATCATCATTTACCCCTAGGACAACCATCTGATCAATTTGGTCTTTGGCAGGAACAGTTAAAACAACTTTTTTTGCACCTGCTTTGATATGATCCTTATAACCGCCTCTTGGTCCTTCAGCCGTTGTAAATACGCCGGTAGACTCAATAGCAATATCAACACCGAGTTCTTTCCAAGGTAGTTCAGCGGGATTACGAATAGCAAAAATCTTGATCTCTTTACCATCGACTACAATAGCATCATCTCGAGCTTCAACTTTCTTTCCATATACACCATACGTTGAATCGTATTTGAGTAAATGGGCTAAAGTTTTGGGATCGGTGAGGTCATTAATACCGACGATCTCAATGTCTTTGTCTTCGATAGCTATCTTAAAAACATTTCTTCCGATGCGACCGAAACCGTTAATTGCAATTTTCATGAAATAATTCCTCCATATCTAGTATGTATCATTCCTAATATAACGATTAAAGTGATAGAACGTCAACGAATCAACTCCTTTTAATTGTAAATTTCACATGATTGATTGCTAGATTATAATTTTAGATCTTCATAGATTCATTAATGGTAAAAAATAACTATGCTTTCCCCACAATATGAGTACCTTTTGGCCTATCAGGAGAGTTTTGAACTCAGAAGTGAAGGAGTCGAATCACCCTACTTCTTGGAAAAAGTTTCTCCTTTTTCAACAATCTGAGCGATGAAACCTTAAAAACGGTAAAATGAAAGTTAATCACAAGAGAAATCAAATACATTTGTCAGTAATTTGCTTTACAATTATTAATCAGAAATAACTACTTTATCTTTACCAAGCTCTTTCGCCTTAAGTAGATTTTTATCGGCCTGAGCCATTAATGCATCACTGCTTTCGCCTTGCTGGGGAAACATTGCCAAACCCATGGAAAGGGTAACTTGATTAAACCTAGGATCAAGTTGAGTTCTCCCATCACTCTTAATTGTCACCCGTAATCTTTCAGCAAATTCATACAGCTTTTCTAAAGTAGTATTTGTTATAAGAAGGACAAACTCATCTCCGCCATAACGACAAACAATGTCATGCAAGCCTACGTTTTCCAATAAGAACTGCCCCATAAGCGCAAGTAGCAAATCACCTGTGTTGTGCCCATAATTATCGTTATAGCTTTTAAATCGATCAATATCGATAAGGACTACACCAAAATTTGGATCTTTAAGAGTTTTTCTACGAATTTTACTCGCCAGAGTTTCTTCAAAATAACGACGGTTGAACAACCCCGTCAGATGATCTGTTATTGCACTCTCTTTAAACTGTTTAAGCTGCAATCTAATAATATAATTTGCCACAATACTTAAAACAGAAACAATGAGAACATAGGCCAGAAAACTTTCCCAGTCATTAGCCAACAGCTGTGGAGAACTAAAGACTACAATAATTAAAACTATAAATTGGGTAGCTGATAGAACTACGGTAAAGATAACTGGGAAGAGCAAACTTGAAAACGCAATCGGAACCGTCAGATACACTAAAGGGAAAAAACTTTGAAAACCATCCTGAAAATCGATTATAATCGAACCCCAAGCACCAATAAGGGCAATTAAGAGTGTCAAAACGGAAGAGAAATTATATTTTCCTTTTTTATTGAAATAATAGGCAAAAACACTAAAAATTGCCATTACACCTATCAAAAAAGTGTAGGCTTGCCGCTCATAAGCTCCAGGAGGAGTGACAAGCAAGAGTAGAACCAGCGAGATACTGAGTAATCCCAAAACAAAGGGGAGAATCCATCGTAAATAGATCCCTCTTAGATCTTCCAGTTCTCCATTTTTCATCGCTGTGTGACACCTCCATTAATACTATGAGACATCCCTTCTAGACCCTCTTCGTTACAATTTTTACTCGATTGATCTTATGTCCTTCGATTTCTTGAACAACAAAATCCATCTCATGGAATGTAATCTTCTCTTGATTTAAAGGGATACGGCCAAATTGTTCAAACACAAAACCACCCAGTGTTTCAAAATCATCCTCCGGTAGATCTAAATCGAGGCGGTCATTGATCTCGTCAATTGAGGTGCGCGCATCACATAAAAAGATCCCCTCGCCCATCTCGATGATATCATCATCTTCATCGTCAAATTCATCTTGGATCTCTCCAACGATAACCTCGAGAATATCTTCCATGCTGACGATTCCCGATACACCACCATATTCATCAATGGCCACAGCAATATGCACTCTCCGTTTCTTAAACTCCCGCAATAATTTATCCAAACGAATGGTTTCAGGAACGAAATAGGGTTTACGCATACACGTGCGCACATCAAAAGAGTCATCTTCTCGCTGTTGGCGAAGAATATCCTTGACATAGAGGATCCCAATTACATTGTCGATGGTATCGGTATACACCGGATAGCGTGAATAACCTTGTTCGGCAATGATTGCCTGAAGCTCAGTAAGTGTTACCGTATCTGCGACAAATTGAACATCAATGCGGGGAACCATGACCTCTTTCACCGTTGTTTCAGCTAATTCATCAATCCCCTCAATCATATTATTACGTTCTTCAACAACTTCTGTATCTCGCTGCGGAGGTTGAGTATCATCCCCCAAAAACCATTTTTTCAGTCTCTTCGCTAACCTCACGCAATAGACTCCTTTTTAATTAAACTAACCATTTCTTCCTGCTTTTGTAACATAGGCTCATGAGCCTCATTGGTCTGATGATCCCATCCAACCAAGTGTAATATACCATGAACCAGTAACCGTGTTAATTCTTCAGAGAAATCTACCCCAAAGATTTCACAATTCTGCTCCATTGCTGCTAATGAAATTACTAAATCTCCTAAAAACTCCCCTTCATCAACATTGGTGGGAAAAGTAATTCCGTCAAGTTCATCCGATTGCACAAACGAAAGGATATCGGTGGTCTCTTTTTTACCACGATAGGTATCATTCAGTTCTTGCATCTTAGCATCTGTTACAAAGGCACAAGTGATATCACTGTCCTCTTTCCCTAAAGACGTTAAGATTGACCGGATAATTGTTGCAACTTTGGCTTGGGGTACCTTTGCTGCCATCTGTTCTTCTTCGTACGATATATTTATTTCGCTCATTTCTTATTTTCCACTTTTTCCTCTGGATATTCTATTCGAGAATGATACCGCCCGGTAAGGGTCTGCATAAAGACTTTTGCTATATTATCGAGATCGGTCAAGGAGAGACGCGATGCAGCCAGTTGCTTCCGCTCAATTTTGCCCATAATTATCTGATGGATCAATTTTTCATATTTCTGGGCTGAAGGTTTTCGCACTGTCCGAGAGGCAGCCTCTATGCTATCGGCTAACATAACAATAGCTGCTTCAGGTGTTTGGGGAATAAGTGAATTGTAGGCATAATCCTGTTGTTTCACCTCAGTCTCAGACCCATCTGCTTGCGCTGCCATTTGGGCCTCTTTGAGGAAAATTGTAATCACATCATTACCATGGTGTTGGGTAATAATGTCGATAACTTCTTGTGGTAAATGGGCTTCACGCCCTTTTTCTCCACCAATCTTGATATGACTTTTAATAATAGCTACTGACAAGCTCGCCTTTAAATCATCATGTTTATTATCTCCACTCTGATTTTCAATAAAGTATTCGGGGTTTTCCATCTTACCTATATCATGATATAACCCACCAACTCGTGCTAATAACGGATCGGCATCAATTGCTTTTGCGGCATTGTAGGCCATCTCAGCAACATTTATTGAGTGATTATAGGTCCCAACAGCGGTTTGTGAAAGCCGGATAAGAGCTGGCGAATCGCTAAAGGCTAATTCGCGTAAACGGAAGGTCGTAGGAATATTTCCAATAAGCTCTAACACTGGCAATATTACCGTCACTAAAATAAAAGTAATAGAAATATTGGTCAACATGGCAATTATGGAAGGGAAAATATGGTGAAAGGCATACCCATTAATTAAATTATTCACAACAACAACACTAGCGGCAGCTACAATACAGAAAAACCATTGAAAGATCATATCTAGCCTACGTAACACATAACGGATGAAATAAATCCCACAAAAAGCTATGGCAATAATAAAAAAGAAGGTAGTTTCATTTGAAGACGGTAATAATACCGCATATGCACTAAGTAACACTGCAGTTATCATCCCAGCTCGTTTTCGATTGGTTAGTAATGCGGTTAATATGGGAAGAACAAATACTGGTAAAAAGGGATCTAAAGTTACAAACCCCCTTCCCCCCGCTAAAGAGAGGGTAAAATAGGTCAATCCCTGAGTTATAAAAGTGCCAATAAGAATTATTAATAAAAATTGGGCAAGACGTTTGGTGTGCTCAAATACAAGTATGAGAGAATATATTGCTGTTATTGTTATAATAATAATAAAAGAAATCCGCCCAATAATTTGACTCGGGCTATATTGTACTGCAGCTAAACGCATGGCTCGTAGTGTAGTAACATCCTTTTGAGTAATGACAAAATCTTTTTTTAGAATGAACTCCCCTTTTTCAACCTTGACCATCACCGGGGGCACCTGCATGGCCATTTGTTCGCGAGCCAGAACCGTCTCCGCTTCCGCAAAATAGACATTAGGTTGCAAAATTGTCATAATAATTTGTACTAGTAATGCATACGAATCACTTTCCATCGTATCATGCATCGCCAATAAATCGGTGTGAAGTGATTTAGAAATTACTTCTAGGGTCTGCACCTCGTCTAAAGGAAAAACCTCTTGGGTCCAAATCCTTTCAACCCCTTGTTGACGTAAAAACTGGATCTCTGAAAAACCTTGGTTCGCTACTGCTAACATATCTTTATTATTAAAGATACCACGGGAAACATACTCTTCTACGATCTCTTTCATAAAACTCTGTACTAATTTCTGTTCAGATTCCTCTAATGTCTGGAGTTTTTCACGGAGAGTTTTTAATTGAGACTTTGGTACCGCTAAATTCTCTGGTAGATCATTGAAAGAAAAAAGAGCATTCATAGCGGCAATCATAGCCCTCGTTTCTATCGTAGAAATACGAAAAATAGGCAACACAGACTCAGCAGCAATTTTTTGTAGCCGATGGGTCTCTGCTTCATCAATATAATGGAATGTTTCACGAGCGCGCACATCACTTTCTGCTAAAGAACCCACTTCATAACGGGCCCTAACAGATTCTGTTAAGAACTTAGTATCATTGGCCAACAAGATGGGGACCATAAGAGCACCAAAAGCAATGCCAATTGAAAACAATATAATAAGGAGGCGACTCCAAAGAGGAGCGTCAATAAATCGATTAGGTACGATACGCATCTTTTTCATAAGCATGTATTATCCTTTGTACCATACGACTACGGACAACATCAACCGCAGAAAATTCAACAAAACCAATACCAGCAATGTCGCGCAGAATAGAAGAGGCATGAATAAGTCCGCTAACCCGATTGCGCGGTAAATCTACTTGGGTGATATCTCCAGTTATTACAGCTGTTGAATTTTCACTTAAGCGGGTTAAAAACATTTTCATCTGTTCTCTTGTGGTATTTTGGGCTTCATCTAAGATAACACAAGCATTATTTAAAGAGCGCCCGCGCATATAAGCTAAGGGAGCTATCTCGATTGCACCAGAATCTTCCAACCTCTTAATAATAGATGGCGGTAACATATACTCCATAGCATCATAAAGTGGACGTAAGTAGGGTCCTATTTTCTGGGTAAGATCCCCCGGAAGAAACCCTAAACTCTCTCCAGCTTCTAAAACCGGCCTCGTTAAAATAATCTTCTGTTTATGACCTGCTAACACCTCACTCAGGGCATGTGCCACAGCCAGAAAAGTTTTTCCTGTACCAGCTGGCCCAATACTAAAGACTACTTGGCGCCCCCCCATTAAACGGATAAAAGTCCGTTGATTAGGGCTTTTGGGATAGATATTTTTGCCACCGACAGCAATCGAACAGTTTTGTTCTTCAGCTATCTCATGAGCAACTTCTTTTTCCGAAAGATCTTTCCCATTTTGCAAAGCTTGGAATTCCATAAAGATTTCTGGTTCGGTGATATCTTCTCGGTGTTGCGCGAGATACTTTAAACGCATCATCAACCGAGAAAATAGAGCGTCCCCAGAACCTTCTCGATCAGGTGTATCGCGATAGGTAATACTGTTGCCATGTACAAAGAGTTCTCCGTTAAGCAATAACTCTATATAAGGGATATTTCTATCGTTTGCTCCACACACACGTTGCATCTGCGACGATTCTTCAAATACGATGGTGCTACTCATCCTTCTCCTATGAAGTAGGTCTCAGGGGTCTAAAACAAACCGCCGATCAACCTTAATTTCAGGAATAGCTTTCCATTTTAGAAACACTGAAAATACTGGATTCCAACGCCATTCCATGTCCGATAATACTATGCTTCCCTCATATTTACAATGGAGATCCCAATCGGCCATATGGTGGATAAGAGAAACTTCAACCGCTTCCATTGTAAATTGGGT
>JAQVOO010000167.1 GCA_028702575.1 Sphaerochaetaceae bacterium | reverse complement strand
GCCTATGCCAAGCTCACCTCAAAAACAGCTACTATGTTCAATGCCTCAATGGCCCATTACATTGAAGCTTGTCGCTTACATGGCAGTGAATATCCAGCAATGCACGACCCTTGTTGCATAGCTTATATCGCTGATCCGGCGATTTTTACCCTTGAAGAACACTCCATTCGAGTCGAGCTGAAAGACCAGACGACCTACGGGAAAACCCATGCACTTCCAGTTCGTGAAGATCAGGGTGTCTTAGTTGGTACTGGTGCTAATTCGGCACGCTTCTGGCCTCTCTTAGATCGAGCTTTTAAGAACTTGCCCTAATTAGTTATAATAGGTGACAAGATTTTTTAATGGTTCTCTTATTTTTTCTCGGAAGGGTTCTGCTGGATATCCAAAGGTGATAAGCAAGCTTACTTGCCAAATGTCCTGATCGATTTTAATAATCTGAGCCACTTGATCTTCATCAAATCCTTCAATGGCACAACTTTGAATGGTCTCGCTAGCTGCAACAGTCATCATGTTGGCACATGCAATGTAACACTGAGCGCGGGACCAACAGTCAATTCTTCCCTCTTTTTCCAAGAAGTAATAGTACCCTTCATAGTCGGCCACAAAATCAACTAAAGTGCCCGGAAAACGACTGCCTCTCTGAGTGACAAATGGACCTGTTGGTTCATAAGAAGATGCCGTTAATGCAGTAATAATAATGGTGACAGGAGCAGTAGCTACCGACTCCTGGTCGAAACAAGCCTTAGTCAATTTCTCTTTTAATCGAGGTGCCTGGATAACATGAAAAGCCCACCCTTCAAGGCCAAAAGAGGTTGGACTAAGGCGACCTGCCTCTAAAATAGCGTCTAAAGATTCTTTAGGAATCGCCTTATCTTGATATTTTTTACAGGCAAATCTAGTTTGCATAGCCAGTAGAAAATCATGCCTTGTAGATTGACTCATGAAACAGCTCCTGAATTAATTGCAGTTTGTAAGGCGACACGTATCATAGGTGCCAAAGCACTCATTCTCTGCTCTTTTTCTAATCCTTTCCCAGTCACACAGCTGTCAGTCATTGTGAGAATAGAGAGTGCCTTTTTCCCAGTATAAGCGGCCGTACTATATAACGCATAGGTCTCCATATCTTGAACCAAAGCCCCCATCCTAGCCCAAGCTTTCCAGCTATCTGGACCAAGGGCATTATAGTCAGAAAATAAATCACTAGAGAACACCATCCCAGCATGATAGGGAACTTGCAAATCTCTAGCACTACGTACAGCGGCCTCTATTAGAGGATAACTGACCGCTGGACTAAAGGTTCCCTGTAGTTGATATTGATGTGCCCATGCACTATCGGTGCTAGCTGTCAGAGCAAAAACCAGATCCCCAACGGCAATATACTCTTGTAAACCACCTGAGGTCCCGATCCGAATAATAGTATCTACCTCATACACCCTAAATAATTCATAACTATAAATACCTGCAGAAGGCCCACCCATTCCACTAGCCATAACAGAGATTGATGTACCTTGGTACATCCCGGTGAAGCCACGCATGCCGCGTACATGAGTTACCTCTATTGCGTTCTCTAAAAATGCGTCGGCGACCCAAGCTGCACGCTCCGGATCTCCAGGGAAAAGTACGGTCTTGGCTATAGTACCTGTAGTAGCGCTGTTATGAGGGGTCATCATGAAGCTCCTTTTATATAAGGTTTTCCATTGGCACGTGGGGCATAGTTTTTACCACTGAATGCGACTAGGGCAATTAAGGTAATAATATAAGGTAACATATTAAAAACTTCACTTGGCAATACTCTGAGGGCCGGGAAGTTGTTGGCGATAATAGCAAAGGCTTGCGCTGTACCAAAGAGGAAGGCCGCAAAGGTAACACCGACGGGACGCCAACGGCCGAATGAAACAGCGGCAAGGGCGATAAAGCCCCGTCCATTAATGGTATTCGAGGTGTACTGAATAGTTTGAGTGAGGACTATACAGCCTCCTGCAAGCCCTGCCAGTAGACCACTAGTTAAGACTGCAATATAACGAATTCTTTTTACATTTATTCCAACACTATCGGCAGCATGGGGGTGTTCTCCACAGGCTCTCAGGTGCATGCCAAAGGGGAGTTTGTAGAGGATAAACCAGGCTAAGAGGACAACAGTAAGGGCAATATAGGCAGTAGGATAAATTCCTAAGGCATCGGTTTGCATCCCCATTCTAAATTCACGGGTACGATCCGCATTGAAAAGGATCTGTGCGACGAAGATGGTGGCACCGTCGGCCAAGAGGTTAATACCAGTTCCACTAATTGTTTGATCAGCATTAAGGTTAATAGCAGCTACTGCATGGATGAGAGAGAAGATGGCTCCTATAGAGGCTCCAATAGCTAAAGAGATCCAAATAGAGGGGGTCCCCAAGCCAGCTCCTTCCATGAGAACATGGGCTGATGCTGCAGCACAGGCGCCGACACCCATGAGACCTTCTAAGGCGATGTTAACAACACCCGATTTCTCACAGATCATACCTCCGACCGCGGTAATGAGAATAGGGGAGACAATCATTAAGACTGAGGGGATCATGTTGAAGAGAGTATTCATTTGGTTAAGACCTCCCTTTGCAGTTGTCTCTTATTGCGCCAAGCAAGATAGATGGCAATAGCTGAGCGAAGGGCGATAAATACGACGATTAACCCTTGGATTATGAAGGTGATTTCTTTTGGTATTTGTTTCCCTTGCATGAGCGCTTGTGCGTTTTTAAGCATGCCAAAAAGGAATCCAGCCAACATAGTTCCAAAAGCAGTATTGTTTCCCACCAGTGCTACAGCGATCCCATTGAATCCATAATTGTCCATTCCAGACAAAATCCTACCATAACGAAATGATCCTAAGGCTACGATACCACCTGCCAATCCGGCAAAAGTGCCCGCAATGGCCATTGAGATCGCGATGCTTTTTACTACCGGAATGCCACTACAACGGGCAGCTTCTTTGTTAAAACCGGTTGCCCTGAGGCCAAAGCCTAAATTGGTCTTTTCCATAATGAACCAATAGACGACCAAAGCTATTATCATGAGAAAAAATCCATTATTGAGCATGGAGTTATTGGTCAATTTTTGAAATAGGCTATTGTTTAACAAGGCTGTTTCCGGAAAGTTTGCTGTTTTATAGGTAGTTGCACCAGGAAGTTGCAAACAGATAATTCGTGACAAATAAAGTGCTACATAGTTAAGCATGATGGTTGAAACTACTTCAGAAACTTCATATTTGGCTTTGAGAATTCCAACGATACCTCCCCAAAATGCACCTACGATCATGGCGCCAAGAATTGCTAGAATCCAGTGGAGTCCTGAGACTTGAGGACCCAGTAATCCAATTACTTGAGCAACCGTCAGTCCCATAATATATTGGCCTTCACCTCCAATATTAAACAAACCAGCCCGTGCGGCAAAAGCCATCGATAAGCCACAGAGGATAAACGGAACTGCGTAATTTAATGTTTCTCCAATGTAACGGATGTTCATTTTGCCGTTATCAATATTATAACCTGAGAGTGATTGGAAGATAGCTTTATACATGTTGAGGGGATTTTTTCCGACAATTGCTACTAATATAGTTCCAACAAGAAAGCCAAGTAGGACCACAAGCACTGATACGGCCCCATCAGAACTAAGGAGGCGGTTAGTCAAAGATTCATGTTTTTCTACAGATTTCATGGGTTTTCTCCATCTTTTTTAGAACCGGCCATCATCATCCCTATTTCTCTTTCAGTTACTTCGCCTTGGTTAAAGATTCCTACGATGGATCCTTTGCTGATGGTTGCGATACGGTCACATAAATTCATAATTTCATCGAGTTCGAAAGAGATTAGTAAAATAGCTCTTCCTTTATCGCGTTCTGCTATGATTCTTTTTCGAATGTATTCAATGGCTCCCACATCGAGTCCCCGTGTGGGTTGAGCGACAAGTAATACATGCGGAGAAAGGTGTATTTCCCGCGCTACAATAGTTTTTTGTTGGTTACCACCCGATAAGCTACCAGCGGTTGTTTGACTGCCTTGTCCTGCTCTAATATCGAACTCTTCGATGAGGATATCAGCATCGGCGATCATCTTAGCTTCATCGAGTAACCCATATTTGTTGCTATAGGGAGCTTTATAATAATTTTTTAAAACACAATTTTCACTAATGGTAAAATCACTGATAAGGCCATGCTTTTGGCGGTCTTCAGGAATGTGACCTAATCCAAGTTCAATCCGTTTGCGGATAGTGGTGTGCGTAATATCGTTGCCATTGAGCATAATAGTGCCCGAAGCTACCGCCGAGAGGCCCGAGATTCCGTTCAATAGCTCAGTCTGTCCGTTGCCGTCAATGCCGGCGATACCTACAATTTCCCCTTTGTGGACCTCTATTGAAAAATCTTTGACCTTCATGTGACCTAAGTGGTCGGCCACAAAGAGGTCTTTAATTGAAAGGACAACTTCTCCGATGCGTGGTGGGTTTTTCTCGATTTCAAATTGTACAGCACGTCCCACCATCATCTCAGCGAGGTGCTGTTCGCTTACTGTCTCAACATCGACTGTGCCAATATATTTGCCACGTCGTAAGACCGTACAGCGGTCAGCGACAGCTTTTATTTCTTTGAGTTTATGGGTTATTAAAACGATAGTTTTCCCCTCTGCTCTTAAACGACGAATGATTTCCATCAGTTCGTCAATTTCTTGGGGTGTGAGTACCGCTGTCGGTTCGTCAAAGATAATAATATTTGCATTGCGGTAGAGTGTTTTAAGGATCTCAACACGTTGTTGAGCACTTACTGTTATGTCTTCAACAAGAGCTT
>JAQVOO010000166.1 GCA_028702575.1 Sphaerochaetaceae bacterium | reverse complement strand
TTATGTTTGATAGTTGCCCATTTACTATGGCCGGACATATGGTATGTACCCTCTTATTTATCGTGATTACGGTTGTTTCAACCAGCATGTAAACGTATCACGCATGATTTTACCTGTCAAGAGGAACTCAGAAGTTGTAGCGAGTCAATTACCCTAAAAATTATTACGAAAAGAGCGTTTATGGCCTGAGATTGTTGTTGCTTTTTTGTCAGTTATTTCCAGCTACACTAAGGCTTGTGATAACTTTAGCACAATAGCATCCAGCACCATAAATCCAGAGCTAGTGAGTGCAAAATTATTTTCAGTATTGTGTATCAACACTGGATCCTGTTGCTCTAAGAATGCTATTTCTGCCTCACATAGTTGGTCAAAGTTTACCCCATAGCGGGCCAACCAGGCCTCTTTATCGATCCCATCGGTAGTGCGTAATCCCATTAACAATTGCTCATTCATAAGGGTCAATCTATCCATGGTTTCCAATGTATAAGAGGCAAAGGAAGGAGCACGTCTATAGGTCTCAATAGTTGCATCACTTGTAGCACGGATGTTCCCTATTGTTCCAGCAGCCGAGGGTCCAATTCCTATATAATCCTGAAGGCGCCAATAACGTTCATTGTGCTTGCAGCGCGTAGCAGCTGTAGTTGAAAAATTGGAGATTTCATATTGATTGTAACCCAACTGTGCTAAATGGGCCCAACAAGCACTGAGCATCTCGGCTTGTTGGTCTTCGTCAATCACCTGTAGTGTTCCATTAGCTACTTCTTTGGCTAGGATAGTTCCCTCCTCTACGGTTAAGTTGTAAAGCGAGATATGCTCAGGGGCTGAAAGATCTATGAGAGTATCGATATCAGAAAGAGCATCAGCAATGGTTTGTCCAGGAATACAGGTCATGAGGTCGAAGTTTAGTTGGATAGGATAGGATTTGTGAAATTCATTTGCTAAATTCATGGCACGTAGGTTGGTCTCCCTCGTCGCATGCCGCCCCAATGTTCTTAAATGGTTTACGGCTAAACTCTCGATTCCTATACTTAGTCGGCTAAGACCCTGTTCAAAGAGTTGAGCATGACCACCATGAAGGGATTCCGGATTCATCTCGATACTTAATTCTTTAGGTGTTCCTAATGAATGGATCATTTCCAGTATCTCTGTTAAAGCAGTGAGGCTGGCCAATCCAGGATTGCCTCCCCCGATATAGACTGTTTCAAAAGGGGCTTTTCGTATATCTACAATAGCTTTAAGTTCTTGAAGAAGCACTTTTTCATACATAGAAATACTAGGAGAGTCTCTCCTAGTCTCCTCCGAATAAAAAGCACAGTAAGAACACTTTGTCTGGCAGAAGGGGAAATGGATATAGAGTGAAAATGGGCGATACGGGTCGATCAATGTGAGTAACGAGCGACTCAGGAGACAACCCCCATTCTTTTAAGCGGCCAGAATCTGAAGAGGACCCGCCCAATAATAGAGGTATGAGGAACTGGTCCAAAATAACGGCCATCTTGTGAGTTATCACGGTTATCCCCTAGGGGGAGTACATAGCCATGGGGTACATAAATGCCCTGTTTATAACGGGTCATTTGAGAACGTGTTCTCATATCGGAAGGATCAATCTGGTGTAGAGCATTTTCCTTGGCTGCCTGCACTTGGTAATGGTCAATAGCTCCTCTATAAGAAGCTACTTTTTGATAACCTTGAATGAGGTGTTGGGGAACATTTGCATCCAAATTAGCTTCTTGGTAGCCAAGAATTGAACCGTAAGCACGAATTCCCCCATAGAGTTCACTAGCAATGGTTTGGTGAGGAGCTTGCGAAAGGTCATTTTCTGTTCTAAATAGAGGATCTGGAGTAAAGCCCTTTTGTCCGGCACCCGAGATGTGGGCAGTACCATCTGCAAAGCGAATCGTATCACCGCCCAAAGCTGCAGCCCGTTTAACATACAAGCGTTCGCGCATATTGCCATCTTCATCGGTGTCAATATTGACAAGCGAGAAAGTAGCCATGTAAATAATTTGCGACAGAACATCAAAAACTGGTCCTTTTGAGATGTATTCTGGGTTATAAAAAACAATGACATCGTCGCGTAATGGGTTGTTTTTAGCCCAAATCTTTGGCCCTCCCGGATAGACTTCTACCCCATAGCTGGTTTTACTAACAAAGACCCGATCTTTAATAAGGAGCGTATCAAGCATCGAAGGGGATGGGATCATAAAGAGTTGGAAGAGGTATTGGTTAATAAGTAAGACAAAGATAACCGCAAAGACGATGGCATCAAGCCAGCTCAGTACTTCTCCTTTAAAGGTCCGTTTTTTGGCCTTTTGGAGTTTATCGCGGGCAATCCTCTGAAGGCGACGAGTGAGCCTCTCTTCGGTGAACTGTTGAATCCAAGTCAAATAATTTGCCATGTGCACAAGCTACCACAAACAGATGCCATTGACAATAAGTGATGTGACGGGTATTTTTCAAGGGATGAAAAAACGTGAGGATGACATGCCAGTCAATATTGAGCCGGTTCGGCTAAAACCCTTTTTAGGAATGCAACCAGGAGTGTATCTGACCATTTTGTATGCGCTTATACTATTAACTGTGGTTTTCTTGGTCGCTATTCTTCCCGGTATAATAAAGAGTGGTAAACGTGTCACTTTTACGAGCGCAGTGGCCCCTTCTTACGTTACCGTCGATGGCCGTTATATGGGGTCCACACCCGTAACAGCCTTTTTGGAACCGGGGCAATATACTGCCGTGTATGCCTTTGAAGATATAGCTAGTACTGAAATATCATTCAAAGTAGGCCATCCGGTGTTCCTAACATGGCTTTTCCCTCGTAACCAAACCATCAACGCTAATAGCTTCATAGACGATATTCCTACATTCAGGAAATATTTAGATGCTATATACGATCAAATCGTGGCCTGGTCGGCAATCACTGAATTTGACGATCATTATCATCGCCCACCCCTCTTTACTCAAGTGGCTCAAACAGTAGAACATGTAGATCTTACCGATTACAAACCAGTCTTAGAAGAGTTCTTGCTTAGTTCTTTTGTTCATGTCACCAGTGCAGAGATGTTGGATGATGTTAGTACTGCTGTATCTATGCTTAAAGAGAGTAATACTTTCCAAAGTGATACGCTGAATGCTACTTTGATCCAGGTAAAAACACTTTTTAGTGAAGACAATCCACCTCTTGTAGGAGAAAAATCTAAGCCAATAGCACCAGCTCCTCAGCAAACAACGTTACAAGCAGCTACTCTCTCAATTCCTGGATTCTCTTACCCCCGCACTACCTTCGTGAAAGGAGCGCAGGTGCCTCAATCGTTTCCGGAAATTCAACAATTAGGAATTACTGAGACTGTTGAACCCTTTTCTATTTCTGCTTTGGAAATTTCAGAATACCAATGGGCTCTTTTTATTAAAGATAACCCCTATTGGGCTAAAGCGAATATAGAAAAACTTATTGCAGATAATGTAGTAGATTCTCAGTATCTAGCTGGTGTCTACCCTACTACTGCAATTGTTTCCACTAAACCAATAAAAAATATATCGTGGTATGCAGCACAAGCATTTACAGAGTGGTTATCACAAACTAGTGATACCCAAGTCTTTCTCCCTTCTGAAGGCCAATGGGAATTAGCAGCAGCATCGGTAGCCGATAAAGGATATAGTACAAGTACTGGGACCATTACCCATAGTGATGGCCCTTCAGCGATGCTAGGAGGGCTTTGGGAGTTCACTAATACGCCCTATGAACCTCTAAGTCGTTATCTAAATTTGGAGTCTGCGTGGGTTACTTCTTCTACAGATTTTGTGGTTAAGGGGGGTGCCTATATAAATGACCCAACCACTATTACTCGACAAACAGTTGGAGTTATGGCTCGAGAGGCATGTACTGAGTTTACCGGTTTCAGAATTGCTTGGAAAGATTAATTAGGAAGTTTTATGGCAACAGATAAAATTAAGATATTACAAACCAACAAAAAAGCTTACTTTAATTATGAAGTAATCGAAGACTTTGAGGCAGGAATTGCCTTAAAAGGGACTGAAGTAAAATCTATTCGGATGAATCGGTTCTCTTATGGGGATAGTTATGTAAAGATAACGCCTAAAGGGCTCATCCTTGTCTCTCTTCATATTTCTCAATATAAGCATGGCAATCTAAATAATCATGAACCGGAACGTGAACGAAGATTATTACTACATAAACAGGAAATTAAACGGATTAAACGCAAAGTAGAGGAGAAGGGAATGACCTTAATTCCTACTCAAATTTATCTTAAAGGTAATTTAGTAAAAGTGAGAATTTCTCTTTGCCGAGGTAAACAAGCTCATGATAAACGCCATGCAATTCGTGAACGGGATACTCAACGTGATTTACGGCGTGAATTAAAGAACTTTAACCGTTAGCCTCTTGCCGTTTACCTTTTTTTTACCTATACTGTAATTGACCCCGAAAGGGGGTGTAATGGTTTCGACTGGCGTGAGATCATGCCGGTGGTTGCAAGCGGAGCGCCAACTCCTAAAACTAGCAAAACATTTAACTGCCAAGAAAGAAGACGAAGTCTCTTACGACGCAGAATACGCTCTCGCTGCGTAAGTAGCCGGAACGTACAGGCTTCATTGGTGCCGCTCTTAACCTCTGAGTGCTTGTAACAATAAGGGCTTACCCTAGGAAGTGCCGGTGGTCATAGGGGAAATCAAAGCTGGCGTAGGAATGATAACGTCGGTTACTGGTCTGATTCATTCCGAAATAACGAACAGTAGCTAAGCTTGTAGAGGCCATTGGGTGGCGCGTTAGGACGGGGGTTCGACTCCCCCCACCTCCAC
>JAQVOO010000165.1 GCA_028702575.1 Sphaerochaetaceae bacterium | reverse complement strand
ATTGTAAAATTAGTAGGCCCTGATGCGCTCCCCGATAGTCAGAACTTTATACTAGAGGTGTGTAATGTATTTAAAACGGCTTTTTTACAACAAGATGCTTTTAATGAAATTGACCGTTTTTCGACGGTTTCCAAACAAATTCGCATGTTACAATTGATACTCGCGTATTGGCATCTTGGATCAGCTGCGATTGCTAAAGGGGTGACCATGGTAAAAATACGGCGGTTAAAAGTGGTACAGGAGATTACCCGAATGCGATTCTCAATTGCCAATGATGATTTGGGAGAGTTCGATACAATAGCACTCCACTTAGAACGTTCATTCAATCAGCTTGGAGGTATCTATGAAGAACACTAAGATCCTCCAATCTTTAGATCGTAGCTTGCTCAGTGGCCGTGAATATGTGGGCGCTAGCCGGATTGATGGCCCTCTCATCTTTATGCGCAACACCCATCCCATTGGGTTTGGGGAATTGGTAGAGTGTGTTGATCCGAAAGGGGTGATGCGAACCGGTCAGGTCCTCGATACCAGCGATGATTTGGTAATGATTCAGTTGTTTGAAGGGACGAGTGGATTGACTCTCCCTGGAACTCGGGTCCGTTTCATGGGTGAACCACTAACGCTTCCGGTGTCAGAGCAGATGCTTGGGAGAGTTATGAATGGGTTGGGTCATCCTCGTGATGGTGGTTCGTTACCCCATGGTGAGGATGAACTCGATGTCAATGGATTACCTATAAATCCCACAGCCCGTGAATATCCTCGTGATTTTATTCAAACTGGAATTTCTGTCATCGATGGATTGACCACCCTTATTCAAGGCCAAAAACTACCCATATTTAGTGGAAATGGTCTCCCTCATAACCAATTAGCGGCCCAGATAGCACGCCAAGCCAAAGTCTTGGCCGAAACTCAAGAGTTCGCTATTGTGTTTGCCGCGATGGGGGTAAAATATGATGTTGCTCAATTCTTTATCAATAGTTTTGAACAGTCAGGGGTCTTAGAGAATGTTGCTTTATTCTTATCTTTAGCTGATGATCCCTCAATTGAAAGAACTATTACTCCGCGAACGGCCTTAACATTAGCTGAACACTTAGCCTTCACTAAAGGGAAGCATGTTTTGGTAATTATGACCGACATGACTAACTATTGTGAATCTTTACGTGAGATTTCTACTTTACGGGGCGAAATTCCGAGCCGTAAGGGGTATCCAGGATATCTCTATTCCAACTTAGCTGAACTCTATGAACGATCGGGGAAAATTATTGGCCGTGATGGGTCGATTACCCAATTGCCTATTCTCACGATGCCCAATGATGACATTGGTCATCCTATTCCCGATTTAACAGGTTATATCACTGAAGGACAAATAGTATTTGACCGAGAAATGCATGGTCGAGGGATTTATCCTCCGATTAACGGATTGCCTAGCCTTAGTCGTCTTATGAAAGATGGCATTGGTGAGGGAATGACTCGCTCTGACCATCCACATCTAGCCAACCAACTCTTTGCTTCCTATAGTCATGTCCAAGATGTCCGGAATCTTGCGTCGGTTATTGGAGAAGAGGAGTTGACTGCTCTTGATCAACAATACCTTGAGTTTGGAAAGGTCTTTGAGCAGAAATTTGTAAAACAATCATTTACTGAAAACCGTTCTATTGAACAAACACTCGATTTAGGATGGAAAGCTCTTGGTGAATTACCAGCGGAAGAGTTACAACGAGTCACCGATGAAGAAGTAAATACCTACTACGGGAGGTAGCATGCAACGAAATGTCGCGCCAACTAGAAGCAATCTACTCAAGCTCACTGACGACCTAAAGTTTGCCAAGCTCGGGTATGAATTGCTCGATCAAAAGCGCTCGATTCTCGTTGTGGAGCTACTTACATTAGTTGACCAAGCTGTAGATTATCAAGCGCGTGTCGATAAAGCTCTTGCTTCGGCCAGTGAGTCGATGCAAAATACCGTTATGGAGATGGGACGATTACGGGTAGCCAATTTATTTGGCGCAGTGACCATAGATTCAACTATTAGCCTCTCTGATCGAAAAGTTATGGGGGTCCGTCTACCACATGTGGAGACCTCTTTTATTGCTAAAGGTCCCTATTTTAGTCCTGAGGGGACAACCTTATCCATTGAAGGGACTTTGGATGCTTACAAAGAAGCCCTGGAACTGATGGGACGGTTAGCTGAATTAAAGGTTTCAATAATGCGTTTAGCGCGGGAAGTAAAAAAAACTATTAGGAAAGTGAATGCCTTGGAGAAAATAGTGATACCTGACTTACAAGAGACTTTAGCTTATACAGAAAGCAGGATGGAAGAGGCTGAACGGGAGAGTTTTATGTTACTTAAACAGGTGAAAAATCGGATGGAACGGCAACGACAGCGAGCAGCGGAGGCAAAACATGATTGATCCTTTTAAGAAAATGCTGGTGTACCTTGATGGATCAGAAGATTCCGTCTCAGCTGCGATGGCTGCTATTGCACTAGCCAAACGACTTGATGCGACCCTTACTGCAATCTATGTGGTAAATACACGTGCTTTAAAAGATTTGGTCAAAGCCCGTATTTTCCTCGATAGTGAAGAACTTGAATATCGGCGCGACATTGAAGGTGATGCAAAGCGCTATTTGCGTCATGTACAAGAACTAGGCGCCCAAAAGGGGGTCGAAGTTATTCCTGTTAAGACCTCCGGCACGGTTCACACTGAAGTGAGAAATTACCTCCAAGAAAACCACATTGATTTATTGGTTCTGGGCGGTATTTCTGAAATTCATAGTCGTCGAGATGAATTGTTAAGTGAAACAGATAGGATGATGCGTACAGCTCCCTGTCCTGTTTTAGTGGTCAGAGATAATGATGCTATTTGGGAGATGTTTGAAACATTACCTAATGTAAAACCGGAGGCCGCCCATGACACTTACTGATGTATTGGAAAAAGACCTTGTGAAGGTCCCCCTTCAAGCGACCACTAAGTCTGCGATTATTGAAGAGTTGGTTGATATCTTAGTAAGATCGCGCCATAAGTATAATCGCGACGATATTCTAGCGGCAGTGTTAGCTCGGGAAGCCTTGGGTAGCACGGGACTATCTGATGGAGTGGCAGTACCGCATGCTAAAACATCCGCGGTCGATGCCATTGAAGTGGTTATGGGTATTACCCCGACTCCAATAGATTTTGATGCCCAAGATGGGAAGGGCTCGCAGTTTTTCTTTCTGGTTTTAGCCCCTGAAAAGGAATCCGGTGCTTATATTGAGGTTCTGGTTTCGATTGCTCGGGCCACAGTTTCTCCGGTAATGCGTCGTTTGTTAGCGTCTGCTCGTTCTGCTGATGAGGTGTTACGTCTTTTTATAGATTAATAACCGAGCTCTTCTCCAACAATGAGTACCGTAATACGTCCTTTTTTCGGTTGTCGGCCCATAACCACCATATTGCTACAAATTCCATGATCACAAGATCCTGGGGGGATTGTCATGAGATGGCGATCATCACAAAAAGGGACCACACAATATCCAGTCTTGGTACAATGGGTATCTTTTTCAAGGCGTATAGCGTTAGCTGGACCTGCAATTCGTTTTACCCGTTCAACAGCATCGCGTAAACAAGGGACGATCTTTTGCCAGCCAGCCACAATAATAACCCGCTTAGATCCAAATAAGAGGGCACTAACTCGATTGCTGGTACCATCAACACAATATAATTCTCCTCGTTCTGTAATTGCATTGACACTCGATAAAAAGACATCAGCCGAGAAAGCTTCAATAAAACGATTATGAATTTGCTCATCCGTAAGATTTGGTTCATAGCGATCGATAAATTGATACAGACCGCTGCGAATAAACTTTAAGGCACCGGTTTCAACTAATGTCATCGAGCCTCCTACGGCAATACTGCAGTGTTCATCTAAAAGTGAACGTAGCATCGGAACAACATCCTGTGCTGCAGGCAGATAAGCAGCTTCCATATTGTTTTTGCGCAGTTTTTCAATGGTACGGGCGATTGACATTTCGCGTACTCGATTTCTATTGGCGTCCATACGGCACCTCCTGCCATGATAATAGCGCACAGCAGTTCTCCTCTCAAGTCTAAAGTTTAATCTAGGAAAAATGTATTAAGTTGAACATCGGTTAAAAGTTCTTACATTACTTGTTATTAGTGGTCCATAGGGCTACTATAGAGGACGAAATTGAGATATATAGTTCTCAGGTAAAGAGGAGAGGCAATGATGCATCGCGGTAAGGAACATCTAGTAGCTTTTGTGGTAGCTCTAGCTATTTTTTTGCTGTTCTTTTTTTTCACTGTTCTCGGTGTTTTTTATATGCAAAATATTGGTACTGAAAAGGAGAAGCATGTAGCTGAGTTAGAATTACAAGTTATCCATGAGCGATTGCAGGCAACTTTATACCAACAAACAAAGTTTCTCAAGTTTTTGAGTACGACTGTTACCCATGTACTACAAAGTGTAGAAACAGTAGATACCGATGATTTTAGGTTTTATGAGGAGCTGTTACAACAAAATAACAGGTATTACTCTAGTATGCTCTTGGTAGAAAGTCGCGATATAATTGATGTTTTACCAAAAGAAGCAACGCTCATGCAACAAGAAGAAAATAGTTTAGCCTTACTGTTGCAAGATTCATCGCAGTTTCAAACCCCAGTGTTTTTAGGTCCCTATGAATCTGAGAATAATGAACTAATAATAACAGGGTATAGTGCCATTGCTTCCGGTAAAGAAGAACCTGGTGCACCTGAGCAAGCCCCATGGGGTTACATTGTTATACACTATAATTATGATCAATTATTAGCGGAAGCGGGTACTTTT
>JAQVOO010000164.1 GCA_028702575.1 Sphaerochaetaceae bacterium | reverse complement strand
CCAGACAATGTTATTCCTAGTTATGAACCGTACGTCGATGAACCTTACCATATCCGTCAGGAATTCATGCTAGATAAACCGGTTGTAATTCACTTAAAAGCAGCCCAAATGGAATCTTTTGGGAAGTACTCTATACATTATAAGTGGGTAGGAGGAGCCGCTGGCACTACCGATGATCGCTGGAAAGCTAGACCCGATTCAGTAAAAATCACTGGTGACAGCAAAGATCGTAATGCGCTCCAGGTGCTGAAAGGTTTTACGAATGCCAACTGGGCTCCTTGGAATGAACGTAATGCCGAGGTTGCCAAATAACTACCTAATTTGCAGTAATGAACATGGTCTAAAGAACTACGCATCGCCCTCTAGGCGGCCACCCGGTCCCAGTCAATAGTGTCTTCCCTGGTTGATTTGATCTGGAAAGTGTCCGCCAAAATTACCAATCTCTTGGATGGCTAAAAAACTAGCTGCGAGATGGCTTGGCAAACTTTAACAAAACACCGCCAAGCCTATTACAGTATCTCAGAACTAAAACTTCCTCCCTTTATTTGCAAACTAGCTAGACGGTCTAGTGTTACGAATCTTAATCAATTTAGCCTAATACCTACCTCTTCCTATATATTACTACATAATTTCCTCTTTTTTTTATTTGATTTCTCCTAATTCACATGGTAACATGTTACGAAAAGAATATTAATTGTGGAGCAAGAGATGTAAAGACAGAATAAGGAGTGTATATGACTCATTTGGCAACAGCGGAAGCTAGTAAGACCGCACCCCCAGAACACGAAATGAAAATGGAAGATGTCGTCCCTGTGATTAACGATATCATCGAACGTTATCGGGGTACCAAAGGTGCTCTTATCCCCGTTTTACAATCGACACAAAACCTCCTAGGGCACCTCCCTAAGGAGATGCTCATTCACATCAGTGAACAACTTGATATCCCCTATAGCGAAGTAGCCGGCGTGGTTACTTTCTACTCTTTCTTTACCACCACACCACGTGGCAAACATACCATACGTGTTTGTTTGGGAACTGCTTGTTATGTACGTGGCGGGAAAGAGGTACTTGAAGCTATTAGTAAAGAACTGCATATCGAAGTGGGACAAACGACCGAAGATCGCCAATTCTCATTAGAAATCGGACGCTGTTTTGGCGCATGTGGATTAGCTCCGGTAGTTATGATTGACGACATGGTCTTTCAACGAGTCAAACCAAGTCGCATTAAACAACTGCTAGAGCCCTATTACGATACCACACAAGAGGGGGAAGATGATGGCGAACGTGAATAAAATACAAACATTCATTAAAAAATCAGAGGCGATTATTAAACGTTCGCAGGCTGATGCTGAAAAAACAAAAGTTCTCGTGTGCACTGGTGGGGGCTGTATTGCCAGTGGCTCACTCGAAATCTTTAAAGCATTTGAAGAAGCAGTTGCCGCAAGTGGACAACCAATCGAAGTGATTGGGACTGGATGCATGGGACCCTGTTCCAAAGGACCGGTAGTCCGTATTCTTCCTGAAAATATTTTGTATGAACATATCAGTGCTGAAGATGTTCCACGCATTGTAGAAGAACATCTTATGAACGGCAAACCAGTCGAAGAGCTGTTGCTAACTGATGACCACCCCCATAAAGTTATTCGGGTAGAGTCAGAATCGGCCTTTCTTGGCCCACAGCGAAAAATTGTTTTACGTAATTGTGGACTCATCAATCCCCTAGAAATTGAATCCTATATCGGCAGGCGCGGGTATCGTGGTTTAACTAAAGTACTTCAAGGTATGTCGACGAAAGAGATCATTCAAGAATTAAAAGTGGCCGGGCTGAAGGGCCGCGGAGGAGCCGGATTTCCTACTTGGTTGAAATGGCGGTTTACCGCAGAAAGTGCCGGAAAGGAGAAATACGTCCTTTGCAATGCCGACGAAGGGGATCCAGGAGCTTTCATGGATCGCTCTGTTTTAGAGGGAGATCCGCACTGCATTATTGAAGGGATGACCATCGCCGCCTATACTATTGGTGCAACTCAAGGCTTTGTTTATGTCCGCGCTGAGTATCCGTTGGCAGTAGCTCGTTTACAACGTGCTATTGAACAAGCACAGGAGCACAACCTTTTAGGAGACCATATTTTAGGTACCGATTTCTCTTTCCATCTTGAAATTAGGATGGGATCGGGAGCTTTTGTCTGCGGAGAAGAGACTGCTTTGATTAATTCGATCGAGGGTAAACGGGGAGAACCTCACCCACGGCCTCCCTTTCCAGCCCAAAAAGGACTTTGGGACTTTCCAACATTACTAAACAATGTAGAAACCTATGCCAACATTGGTGCCATACTCGACTTTGGAGCTGATTGGTATAACACCAGTGGTACAGATGCGAGCAAGGGAACAAAGGTCTTTGCTCTAGCAGGAGCTGTTCGGACTACCGGCCTTGTCGAAATTCCAATCGGTACCCCGCTGGGGGATTTGATCTTCTCTGTTGGTGGCGGTATAAAACAAGGAGGTGCTTTTAAAGCTGCCCAAATTGGAGGCCCTTCGGGAGGTTGTATCCCAAAAGAACATCTTGTAGTGCCTTTAGATTATGAACCACTTAAAGAATTGGGTGCTATTATGGGGTCAGGAGGGCTAATCGTCCTTGACGATCATGCTTGTATGGTCGATGTCGCTCGCTATTTTCTCGAATTCGTCCAAGAAGAATCGTGTGGAAAGTGTGTTCCCTGCCGAGTTGGCACGAAACGGATGCTGGAGATCCTAGAGCGCATATGTAATGGTGAAGGTGAAGAGGGGGACATTGAAAAATTAATTGAATTGGGAACTTGGATAAAAGAGACCTCTCTTTGTGGTCTTGGCCAGACAGCTCCTAATCCAGTCCTTTCAACCATCCGCCATTTTAGAAGCGAGTATGAAGCTCATATCCGCGATCGCCATTGTGAAGCTGGAGTGTGCCCTGGTCTAGTCAGAGCTCCCTGCCAAAGCGCTTGTCCTGCCCATGTTGATGTCCCTGGATTTGTTTCATTGGTAGGGGAAGGTCGCTATGCTGAAGCCCTCCTCCTCCACCGGGAACGCAATCCGTTAGCTGCGATCTGTTCGCGTGTATGCTTTCACACCTGTGAAGAGAAATGTCGCCGTATTAGCCTCGACGATGCGGTCAGTATTCGCAGTATTAAACGGTTTATGGTTGATCAGGAAGTGATCATCCAAATTCCAGAAGTTAGACCAAATGATACCAATGCTAAACGAAAAATAACTATAGTCGGAGCGGGTCCTGCAGGCCTCTCCTGCGCTTACTTCTTAGCTCGATTAGGTTATAAACCTCAAATTCTTGAATCTGCAGCTCGGCCAGGAGGCATGCTGGTCCAGACCATCCCCGCCTATCGTTTACCACGAGAGACTATCGCTCGTGAGGTTCGGATGATTGAGCGGATGGGAGTTGAAATCATTACCGAACAACACATGGGTAAGGATTTCACCCTGCAAAGTTTGTTAGAGGATAACAATGAAGCGATCTTCTTAGCAATTGGAGCCCCCGATTCGCTTTCGATGGGACTTCCCGGAGAAGATGCTGAAGGGGTCGTCCAATCGGTACCATTTTTGCAACGCTACAATATTCGCGGCTCGGTTGAAGTAGGAAAAAAAGTAATTGTTATTGGAGGAGGAAATGCGGCCATTGATGCTGCTCGCACAGCGTTACGATTAGGAGCTGAATCGGTGCAGATTATTTACCGCAGAAGTCAAGAAGAGATGCCCGCGTATGAAGAAGAGGTTGCTGAAGCTCTTCAAGAGGGGGTCGTCATAACCTGTTTGACCCAACCCATTGAAATCATCAAAAACAAAAAGGGAGCTGTCAAAGCTGTTAGTTGCCTCCGCATGGGACTCGGTTCTTTCGATGCTTCCGGTAGACGGCGCCCCTTAGCCCAAAGCCAAGAACCGCTCACCATAGAAGCAGACCAGGTCATCATGGCTATTGGTCAACGGCTCGACATGACGGGATTGATGGGAAATGTAAAACTGATGCTAAATGATCGCAAGTTCGTGGCAGTCGACCCTGTTACGGGAGCTACGAGTATTCCCGGCATCTTTGCTGGAGGAGATTGTGCAGATGGTCCTTCTTCTGTAGTTGAAGCCATTGCTGCTGGTGAGAAAGCTGCTGTTGGAATCGATTTCCACCTTACCGGTGAAAACCATGCTTTCTGGCGCTATGAAAAAGTCACAGAAACGGACTACGACGTCGATGCTGAAGTCTCAGCGGAACCACGCGCAGAGGTGCGGCAAATACCAGTTGAACGGAGAAAACACAACTTTGAGGAGGTAGAACTACCTTGGACCGAAGCAGTGGCCATGGCACAAGCCCGGCGCTGCCTACGTTGCGATTATGGAAAACACATCAATGAATATCCTCCGGTGGAAGTCGGACCTAGAAAAAAGGAGGCCGCCAATGTGTAAGCTTACTATTAATGAAAAACCGATCGAGATTGATGCTAATGCCACCATTTTAGAAGCTGCCACGAAATTAGATATCCATATCCCAACCCTCTGTTACCTAGAGGGGTTAACCCCACTGGGGGCCTGTCGGGTGTGTGTTGTCGAAGTTGAAGGTTCGCCCACCTTGGTGGCTTCATGTTCTACTCCAGTGCGTGAGGGAATGGTGGTGCACACTAACTCAAAGAAAGTTCGTGAAGCCCGCAAAATTGTTGTTGAACTAATCCTCAGTGAGCATGAAGGTGATTGTCAACTCTGTGCCCGTAGCAACGATTGTGAATTACGCCAGTTAGCAGATGAGCTTGGAATCCGAAAAATTCGCTATGAAGGAGAAAAACCAGGTGCCACGATTGACACGACCAGTGTTGC
>JAQVOO010000023.1 GCA_028702575.1 Sphaerochaetaceae bacterium | reverse complement strand
CGGCACAAAAAGAGTGCCAATAAGCGATAGAGAATCGTAAATGTTCTTCCATCGTCTTGCCTGCTAACACCTTTTTGGGATTATAGAATTTAAAAGACAAGGGATTATCTGAAGAGGGACCTTCAAATTCAATCTTTTTTATGCCTTTAAAATATTCTTGATTCCCGGTAAAAAATTCTTTCATAGCTTTCTCCTCCTCAAAGAGTAATGCGAGAGATATCAACTGAATAATGGTTCAACAGCTGAAACATACATTCTGTATTTTTCGTAGGCTTCTTCATAAGCCTTTAGATTTGATTGAATTGGTCGGCATGCAGAAACTCGCTCTAGTTGGACATGTTCTTCGACAATATCCGAAATGCTTAGAGGGGTTCCTTGGGTGTGGGAAAGACTCCAGAGAGCTTGTAGAACTGCGCCAAAAGCTGCAGCTTCCTTAATTTTAGGGACCACTACTGGTAGATTGCACACATCAGCCACCATCTGACGCCAAACAGCTGATTTAGCTCCACCACCAATGAGTCGAACCTCTTTGGCGGTATAGCCTAGTGCTTCAAAAGCATCTAGGCCTAGCTTTAAACCAAATATAGCCGATTCCAATGCGGCACGGCTAATATTACGTTCTGTCATGTTTTCAAGATCGAATCCCATTAAACATCCTTTACCGTGAGGATAGTTAGGTGTTCTTTCACCATTAAAATAGGGGAGCATTACAACACCTTCACAGCCAATGGGAGCTTGAGCGGCATATGCATCAAATTCGGCAACTCCCTTTGCAAAAAGTTGGCGGGTAACCTCACTGGCTACGGTACAGTTCATTGTACAGAGCAAGGGGAGCCAGTTGCCAGAAGAGGAACAAAAGGCCGCTAAGAGTCCTTGGGGATCAATAATTGGTTTATCAGAAGCTCCGAAGAGAGTACCGGAAGTCCCTAAACTCATTGTTAAAGTGCCATCGCTGACTGTACCAGTGCCTATGGCACCCATCATATTATCGCCACCACCCGAAGCGACTGGAATATCCAAGGGAATCCCCAAGGCTTGGGCGGCTGAAGCCTGCACGCTTCCTGCGGGCATATGGGCTTCGATCAAATTGGGTAAAGTGGCCGAAAGATCTCTGGTATCATCGATACACTCTAAAAGCCTTTTTGACCAGGTGCGCGAGCGGATATCGAGTAAGCCGGTTCCTGAAGCATCACCATATTCCATCACAACATTTCCGGTGAGCCAATAGTTGATATAATCGTGAGGGAGAAGGATATGGGCCATTTGAGCATACGCTTTGCTATGATGGCGTTTGAACCAAAGAATCTTTGGGGCGGTATAGCCGGGAAGTATAAGGTTGCCTTCTTGAGCAAGAAGAGATTCATTGCCACCAGCACAGGCGGTAATGAGATCACACTCTGCAGTCGTCGAGGTATCATTCCAAAGTTTAACGCGGTGGAGAACCTTGCCAGAGGCATCGATAGGGACAAATCCATGTTGTTGTCCCGAGACCCCTACTGCAGATATTTGAGCTCTTATCTGGGGGTCGATTGCTTGAAAACAGGTTGTAATGGCATCTATCCACCAGGAGACCTCCTGTTCCCTCGAGCCATCTGCTTTGGATAGTAACTCGTGTGGGGCTTGAGCACTGGCCAAAATCGTTTTCGTCTCACTATTGTAACAAAGTACTTTTGTGCTTTGAGTTCCGACATCAATTCCTGCGATTATTGCCATATATGGGCCTCCAATAAATCATTTTCTTCTATAAAAAGTATGTTCCGTTTATTGGGTATTAATGAATAGACAAAATTGTACTGGCATGTATATAATTGACATATGGATATTAGAGATGCTGTCTTTGTCTACCAGATGCGCAATAGGAATGAATTACGATGGCATGGGCGAACGCATGCTCATGGAGCGCATGAATTTGAGATTCATTATTTTTTAGGAGGGGAGGGGGAGTTTACTAACGATAAAACTACGTATGCCATCAATTCGGGCATGTTATTTGTATCTACTCCTCAAACGATTCATACTATTCAAGCTAAAGCCGAAGACCCTATTACCTACTATGCTATTTTAATTTATATAGAAAATGATGAAAAAGATTTAGTTGCCTTGTTGCACGAACAAGAAAAGCAATCTCCTTTTCACATTGGAACTAACTATCGCTTTTTCTTTGAAGAGATTAAAGAGAAAGGTCTCTCATCTTCACCTTATCGAAGACAATCAGCTTGCCATCAAATATGTTCTCTGCTCTACCTTCTTTTGGATGGTGCTAGTGGTATTAGTACGGACAATGAAAGTCGACACTTGGAACGGGCCTTGCGAATCATGCAAAAGAATGTGATGGGAACGTTAACTTTGACTGAATTAGCTCAAGAATTAAATTTAACTGAATCATATTTTATTCGACTCTTTTCGCGCCGCATGCGTCAGACTCCCATGAAGTATTATATGAAGTTAAAGATTGAAGCAGCGAGCGCTCTATTGACGTGCACCGATTTATCGGTAAAAGAGATTGCTGGAAAGCTCTATTTTTCTAGTGAATTCCATTTTAGCAAGCAATTTAAACTTAAAACAGGCTTAGCTCCTACCTATTACCGTAGAAAATATTTACAAATGTTAGGGCCGGTGCCAAAACCTTCCGATGCACTAGAAAGCGACTAGAAGTATCACCGTTACCACTCCAGTTACAAAGATAGCAATACCACTCATAGCTCCTTGGATAGGGCCCATTTCAATTGCTTGACTGGTTCCTATTACATGACTTGAGGTGCCAATCGCAAGTCCTTGGATAATAGGATCCTTGATGCGAAATATTTTAATTAGGAGCGGGGCGAAAAGGATTCCGACAAAGCCCGTCAGAATTACAGCCATTACCGTTAATGACGGTTCTCCTTGGAGTAGACTAGAAAGCTCCAGAGCTATTGCCGTGGTAACAGATTTAGGTAACAACGATTTTGTGAGTTGGTCGGTTACATTAAACCACTTGCTAAAAAGGAGAACAGATGTGATTGAGACAGTTGCGCCAACGCTACAACCGATCAAAATAGGGATAAAGTATTTCTTGAGTAATGGTAACTGTACATATACGGCTACGGCTAAGCAAGTGGTAGCCGGGAAAATTAGCATGGACAAAAAATCGCCTCCCACTTGATAAGAGGCTAGGGGAATGTTACCAACCTGTAAAATTGCGATACACATAATAGTTGCAATAATTATTGGATTTAAGAAGGGAGACTTAAATCTTTTATTAAGGTATAACCCAACTTCAAAAGTAAAGAACGTCAGGGCAATGCCGAATAAAGGAGATTGGAACACCAAAGTCATGATTGAACCTCCTTTTTGTAAAGCAAACTAATCGTTATCTTTACTGCTAAAGCTGTTGCGGCAAAAGTTAATAACGCACTAAGCATACAGACGAGGAGAAACGGAACAACTTGGCCTTGTAATAAACCTGTGTTTTCCATGATGGCCACACTTGGAACAACGAAAAAAGCACCCATATAATGTAAGAAAAACTCCGATGCCTGTTTAATGTGATGTAATTTAATGATTTGAAAAATCATAAGTAATAGTAATAAAAGCATACTCATGATACTCCCAGGGAAAGGAAAAGGGAGTAATTGAGCTAACATGATGCCCAGTACGCCAAGGGTAGCAAGGAGGGTTAATTGTCCCAAAATTTTCATAGTATGGCTCCTTTGGCGCATACTGTAGCTTGTAGTGTTATGCTTGACAAGTAGATAATCTGCTAACGAACGTAATTAAGAGGGATTCGTCCATTTTTGCATAAAGTACTTGCAAAAGAAAGCGAATAGTAATAGAATCGAAAGCACTATGAAACTTTTTAAAAGGTATTAGCAAATGGTTGGACTATCAGGAAGAGAAGAACAGATTGTCACAATGCTCCAAGATGGGGGTGAACTATCGGTTCAAACGTTGAGTGAAAAGCTCGGTGTTTCTTCTGTAACCATCCGTTCAGATTTACGAGCGCTGGAATCAAAAGGGATAATTTTACGGACTAGAGGGGCCGCCATGTCGGCTTACCATCCATTATTAATGGAAAAACAGTCCAGCCATCGTGAAGAGAAGGAGTCCATTGCTCGTGCCGCTGCTGCGTTAGTACAAGATGGTGATAAGATAATGATTACCAACGGAACTACGAGTGCCTTGATCGGCCGGTATCTTCTCGGGAAAAGAGATTTACAGATTGTTACCAATTCAACCTTATTAACTCCTTATGCACGTGTTAACCCCAATTTGGCTTTAACTATAGTTGGTGGCGAATTTCGCCCGTCCGCTGAAGCACTTGTGGGTGCGCCGGCTCTGACACAATTACTAGATTTTCATGTTACCTATACATTTACAGGGACCGACGGTTTTACGAAAGAGCATGGCTTGACTACTCATCTTATGGAAAATGCTGAAATTGTCCGTCGGATGTGTCATCAAGCTACTAAAAGAGTCTTGGTAACTGATTCATCTAAATATGGCAAGCAGGGGTTTGTAAAAATATTTGCCTTGTCGGAAATTGATGTATTGATCACAGATAAAGGGCTTCCTGAAGAAGCTATTGAGGAAATTCGTGCCATGGGTATTGAAGTCATGGTGGTTTGAACGTTTATATTCGGGGTAATAAGCCCCACAGACAGGAGTGCATATGGCGACAGAAGTTGTAATGCCAAAACAAGGAAATACAGTAGAATCTTGCATTATTTTAGAATGGAAAGTGCAAGAGGGCGATACTGTAAAAGTTGGTGATGTAGTGTGTGAAGCAGAGACCGATAAATCTACCATAGATGTCGAGTCTACAGCTGAAGGTACCGTCTTGAAGTTGTGGTACCAAGCCGGTGATGAAGTTCCGGTGATGCAACCAATTCTTACTGTTGGTGAAAAGGGCGAGAAAGTTGAAAAGCCTGCTAGTGTCGTAGAGGAAGCTACTGCACCACCAACAGAGCAAGCAACAGAAAAGAAGGCTGAAGAGGTTGTAACACCAGTTCCTTCTGTAGTTGCTAGTGGGGAGCACGGAGTTTCACCGCGGGCTAAAGGAGCGGCGGCTGCAGGCGGGATAGATCCGACCAGTCTGACACCTTCCGGACCAAAAGGAAGGGTGATAGAACGGGATGTTATAGCCGCTTTAGATGGCCGAGCACCCTTAAGTCCGGTTGCCAAAGAGGCTCTTCTCGCCCAAGGCTTAGAAGCTCCTCGGCAAGGTAGCGGCATCGGAGGCCGAGTGCTTTCTTCCGATTTAGTTGATAGCGTGCAACCCCTTGCAGATGTTGCTTTCCCAGGTCCTGTTGAGGAAACCCCTGTTCGAAGTGTGCGAAAGATTACCGCCCAACGTATGCATGCATCTCTTGCTACTACCGCCCAGTTTACGATGAATGCGTATGCTGATGCGACCGCATTGCAGTCTTTGCGAGCTCGTTTTAAAGCAAGTGCTCCTGAGTTAGGTCTGCAAGGTATTACTATTAATGATATTATCCTCTATGCAGTTGCCAAAACTATTGTCCAATTCCCCTATATGAATACTCACTTTTTAGGCGATAAGATGCTTACTTTTACCCATGTGCATCTTGGATCTGCAGTCGATACTCCCAAGGGATTGTTAGTTCCTGTAGTGAAATTTGCAGACCAGCGTTCTTTAAAGGGGATCAGTGATGAGTTCAAGCGCTTAGCTACAGCTAGTATCGCTGGTAAAGCCCAACCTGAAGATCTCAGTGGTGGAACCTTTACAGTAACGAATCTCGGAGCACTAGGCATAGATACCTTCACACCAGTGTTGAATGTACCTGAAGTTGCGATTTTGGGTGTCGGGGGAATTTCCATGCGGGCACTTGAGGATGCTGACGGAGATTTCGTCTTTATTCCTCATATTGGGCTCTCTTTGACGATTGACCACCAAGGTGTCGATGGAGCTCCAGCGGCAAAATTCCTGAAAGCCCTCTGTGCAAACATTGGTGCAGTCGATATTTTGCTGGCATTATAGGAGGATGACTGATGGATGTATTTGATCTTATTATAATTGGAGCTGGCCCCGGTGGCTACATAGCTGCTGAACGTGCCGGATCCTTAGGGAAAAATGTGTTATTGATTGAGCGTGATCAAATGGGTGGCGTGTGTACTAACTTAGGTTGTATACCCACCAAGAGTCTCCTCAACGCCGCTAAGCTGTATCGTTCTGCCCAAGAGTCTGAGAAAATGGGCGTGACTGCTACATCGGTCGATTTTAACCTGACTACAGCTATGAAGTGGAAGCAAGAGACGGTTGAAACTCTGCGCAGTGGTATTACGTTCTTAATGAAGAATGCCAAAGTTACGGTAGTTTTTGGTGAGGCTGTTTGCCTTGATGCCAACCATGTGCAAGTAGGCAAGACGGTGTATGAAGGAACAGATCTTATTATTGCCACTGGCTCTTCTCCCGCAGTACCTCCGATTCCTGGGCACGATTTACCACATGTGGTTACGAGCAATGAGATTCTCTCAATAGAAAAATTACCTACTTCCCTAGCGATTATTGGGGGCGGGGTGATTGGAGTCGAATTTGCTTCATTTTTTGCTTCGGTCGGGGTGAAAGTTTCCATCATTGAAATGATGGATGAAATTTTACCGATGATGGATGGTGAATTTGCTAAGCTGATGCGACGAGAGATGAAACCGGTCGAGTTCCGTCTTGGTTGTAAAGTAACTGAAATTACTCGTGATGGTGTTAAGTATACTGATGCCAAAGGGGCTGTCCAAAACCAAGCAGCCGATATGGTGTTGCTGAGTGTCGGGCGCAAACCTAATCTCGAAGCGTTGCAGGCTCTTAACTTAGATACTAATCGACTTGGTGTTGTTGTTGATGACCAATTACGGACTAACATTCCCCATGTGTATGCCATTGGAGATGTTAATGGGAAGTCTTTACTGGCCCATTCAGCTTCACGGATGGCTGAAGTCGTTGTAGCTAACCTATACGGTGAAAACAAGCAAAAAATGCGCTATCAAGCAATTCCCTGGGCAGTGTATGGAATTCCAGAGGCCGCAGGGTGTGGATTGACTGAAAGTGAGGCCAAAAAGTCAGGTCGTGAAATTGTGACGGCTACTACTCAGATGCGGGCTAATGGACGTTTCCTTGCTGAACACGGCAAGCGGGCGGCCGGCTTGTGCAAGGTCGTGGCTGATGCCAAGACTAAAGCAATTCTTGGTGTTCACTTACTTGGTCCCTATAGTAGTGAAATAATCTACGGAGCAGCGGCAATTATTGAAGCTGAGTTAAGAATTAAGGATGTGAAGGAAATCGTATTTCCTCATCCTAGTGTGTCAGAGATTATACGAGACACGCTATTTGCAATTGAAGGCACCCTTTGAGGTGGAGGAGAAGATATGGCTAAAAATATTTCATTAGATCCGGTAGAACTTCGTAAGAAAGATACCGTTAAAACCCCGGCAATTCCCATCAATCAATATACCCCTGATTTTAAGAAGGAGTTGAAGTTATATGGAAAAGAACGTTTAATTAAGGTGTTTTATGACATGTTAGTTATTCGTGAATTTGAAAATATGCTCGACTCGATTAAGAAAGAGGGTGTTTATCAGGGAATTTCATATAATCATAGAGGCCCCGCCCACTTGAGTGCAGGCCAAGAATCAGCCGCAGTGGGTCAGGCTATGAACCTAGATGCTGAAGATTTTATCTTTGGATCTCACCGTAGTCACGGTGAAATCTTGGCTAAATGTCTGTCAGCTATTGCGAAGCTTGATGAAAAAGAGATTGAGCAAATTCTGAAAGAATTCATGGGTGGAGAGACCTATGCTGTGGTTACAGAACATTTTCCTGGCAAAAATAGTAAGGATTTAGCTGAAAACTTCATTATTTATGGTACGTTAGCCGAAATTTATGCCAAACGAACCGGCTTCAGCCGTGGTTTAGGTGGTTCAATGCATACCTTCTTTGCTCCGTTTGGTAGTATGCCAAATAATGCTATTGTCGGTGGTTCTGGTACGATTGCTTTTGGTTCCGCTTTGTATAAAAAAGTGAACAGGAAGAAAGGTATTGTTATCGCCAATTTGGGTGACGGCGCGATGGCTCGTGGACCAGTTTGGGAAGCGATCAATATGGCCGCTATGGATCAATACAACACCTTATGGGATGACGACATGAAAGGTGCTCCTCCCTATATGATCAATATCTTCAATAACTTTTATGGAATGGGAGGGCAGCCAGTTGGCGAAACTTCTGGGGTTGGGATTGCCGCCCGCATCGGAGCTGGCGTGAATCCTGATGCAATGCATACTGAACGGGTTGATGGATTTAATCCATTGGCAGTAGCTGATGCAATTACCCGCAAGAAAAAGCTTTTATTAGAAGGGAAAGGTCCTGTCCTATTAGATACTATTACTTACCGATTTAGTGGCCACAGTCCTTCTGATGCTATGACTTACCGTACCAAGGAAGAATTGGATCTGTTTAGAGAACAAGACCCCGTCTTTGCATACGGCCGCTATATTGTCGAAAACGGCTTAGTCAAAGAAGATGACCTCAAAGAAATGCAGACTACTATTCTAGAGAAGATGCGCAAAGCAATGGAAATCACCGTAGATGATAAGTTATCGCCTATGGTTGATGAGGCATTTGTTGAAAGCGTCATGTTTAGTAACGGAAATGTTGAAAAACTTGGTGAGGCGCAACCTGAGCTCTCTCAAAAACTTGCAGAAAATCCAAGAGTGAAACAGATTGCTCGCCGGTCCCGTTATGCATTTGATGAGGATGGCAAAGAGTTACCATCCAGTCGTCAATACCAATATCGTGATGCTGTCTTTGAAGCTATGGTCCATCGGTTCGCTATTGATCCAACCATGGTTGCTTATGGGGAAGATCATCGTGATTGGGGTGGAGCATTTGCTTGTTATCGTGGTTTAACAGAATTACTTCCCTATCATCGTTTCTTTAACTCACCTATTTCTGAGTCGGCAATTGTCGGCAGTGGTGTTGGGTATGCGATGAGCGGTGGTCGTGCTGTAGTTGAGCTTATGTATTGTGACTTCCTAGGGTGTGCTGGAGATGAGGTCTTTAACCAAATGCCTAAATGGCAGGCCATGTCTGCTGGAGCATTACAGATGCCTCTGGTTCTCCGTGTCTCAGTTGGAAACAAGTATGGTGCCCAACACTCACAGGAATGGACCAGTATGGTTGCTTCTGTGCCTGGTCTTAAGGCGATGTATCCAGCTACTCCATATGACGTGAAGGGGATGCTCAATTATGCTCTACGTGGAACTGACCCAGTAGTATTCTTTGAAAGCCAGAAACTGTATGGGATTGGGGAGTTGTTTGAGAAATCTGGTGTACCTGAAGGGTATTATGAGATTCCCGAAGGGGAACCGGCGCTACGCAGAGAGGGTAAAGATCTTACCTTAATTGCATTAGGACCCTCTTTATATACGTGTCTTGAGGCTGCTGACGAGCTCAAAGCGACGTATAACTTAGATGCTGAAGTAATAGATCTCCGTTGGATTAACCCACTTCATTATGAAATGTTAGTCGAGTCTGTCAAGAAAACGGGACGGGCTGTGCTAGTAACCGATAGTGCAGAGCGGGGTAGTTATCTTCAGACGGTAGCTGCAAACCTCGGTCGGTTAGCTTTCGATTATTTAGATGCTCCCCCAGTGGTAGTTGGTTCACGTAACTGGATCACCCCGCCAGCTGAGATGGAAGATTACTACTTTCCACAACCTGATACTATTATAGATGCAATTCATGAGCAGATTCTGCCGTTAGCCAATCACAAGGTGCGGCGTAATAGAACTGATGGTGAATTCAATCGTATCCAGGGAGCAGGGGTATAAGAGAATTGGATGAGACCCGCCTTTTGGCGGGCCTCATTATTACGAGTAGAGGAATGGATATGGCCAAAGCACAAGAAGATAAGATTACAACATTACAAGGACAAATTAATAGCAGTGATAAGGCAGTTCGCCTTACTGCGGCTCATCAGCTAGGTGAGGCCATGCAAAGTAAAGCGTTGCAAAGAGAGGTGTTGCTAGAGGTGAATAACCATGTTCATACTACCTATTCGTTTAGTCCGTATGAACCAGCAGGTGCTGCTTTTGCCGCTTGGGAAGCTGCCTTGGCCATTGTGGGATCGATTGATCACGATAGTATCTCTGCAGCTCATGAAATGTTGGAAGCTTCAGCCATGTTAGGGATTGCCAGTACGGTTGGTTTCGAAGTTCGCTCTGGTTTCCAAGAGACTCCATTCGCTGATAAAAAGATCAACAATCCCGACTCTCTTGGCATTGCCTATATGTGCGTGCATGGCGTGCCGGTTCGTGCTATAGCAGCTGTAGATCAATTTTTAGCTCCCATACGGGCTATTAGAAATATACGCAACAGAGCTCAAGTTGATGCTTTGAATGCTCTTATCTGTGATAGTGCTTTAGGAAAAATAGATTTTGAACTAGATGTAATACCACTTTCACGACTAAACGAGGGTGGCAGTATAACTGAACGCCATATCCTCTCTGCGTTTGCCTCAAAAATACTAAAAGTTGCACCAGCGGGTAAGGCAACAGTCGATTTTCTAGAAACCCAACTAAAAATTTCTTTAACAGGTTCCATGCGTAAGTTATTACTTGACCCTACTAATGTTCATTATCATTACGACTTACTCGGGGTATTGAAGGGAAATTATCTTCCCCGGTTTTTTATTCAACCTAGTCGCGAAGAGACGGTTGATGTAAAAGAGGTAGTTAATTTTGCCCTTTCAATTGGAGCAATACCAGCGTACGCTTATTTAGGGGATGTTGGTGAGAGTGTAACGGGAGATAAAAAGGCCGAGCAGTTTGAAGATGCATATCTTGATGATTTGGTAGCTTATTTAGCTAAGATTGGATTTCCTGCTATTACCTACATGCCTCCACGCAACAGTGAGGCGCAGATGGAGAGGTTACAGAAATTGTGTAGAAAACATAATCTTATGGAAATCAGTGGAGTCGATATCAACTCATCGCGGCAATCATTTAATTGTCCAGAAATGCTAGCGCCAGGTTGTATCCATTTGGTCGACTCTGCTTGGGCTCTCGTGGCTCACGAGAAATTGGTAAATCATGATGAGACGTGGGGATTATTCCATCCTAACTCCCCATTAGCGACTAATACGTTAGCTCAGCGAATTGAGGTATATGCTCGTTTAGCAAAAGAGATGGATCCTTTTGAGCCAACCTCTATTTTGGAACTTGCCTCAAAAGTTTTGCGTTAAGGAGAGATGAAATTGGATAATGTTAAACGATGGGTACCACCAGTGGTACGAGGAATGACTAGCGATGGTGAAACGGGTCTGGTAGTTAGTGTAATTGATGCTTCTGGGCCAGCATTGACCTTTCCCCATCCTATCGATAAGCAGAGCATAGATGAAACGGTGCATGCTTGGCGTCAGCTTTTTAACGAATACTGCACTAAAAATAACAGTTATCCGGCCTCGGTCGGCATTGCGGGACTTGATTGGGCGCTGGGCTTAGGGGTTACCTTCGAAGAGGCCCAAGTAGCTCAGGGTGTCAGTAGAAATCCTTTAGAGAAGAGGGTAATTACCCGTGCCAATATCATGCAAAATAAAATTTCGTTGGTGACAGGTGGTGCTCAGGGCTTTGGAGAAGGGATCGTTAAAGGGTTAGTGGCAGAGGGTGGTTTTGTCTATATTGCCGATTTGAACCGAGCAGGAGCCGAAGCCTTGGCGTTACAATTAAATGAAGAGGCTGGGCGTCAGGTAGCCTCGGCTCTCTTTGTGGATGTAACCAATGAAGCTTCAGTTGAAGCGATGTTAGATAAAGTAGCTCTCCAAAGTGGTTCACTTGATTTGTTTGTCAGTAATGCCGGAGTCCTCAAAGCTGGTAGTGTCAAAGAGATGGCCTTAAAAGATTTCCAATTTGTAACTGATGTCGACTACACCGGATTTTTTATATGCACCAAGTTTGCCGGACGTCAGTTAGCACTCCAAAATATGGGGTCAGGCGGAAAATACCTAACCGATATTGTGACTATAAGCAGCAAGAGTGGTTTGGAAGGATCGAACAAGAATGGGGCTTATGCCGGCGCTAAATTTGGTACAATTGGACTAACCCAGAGTTTTGCTTTAGAGTTAGTGACTGACAATATTAAGGTCAATGCAGTTTGTCCTGGTAATTTCTTAGATGGGCCGCTTTGGTCAGATCCAGATCGCGGGTTATTTGTACAATATCTAGCAACAGGGAAGGTTCCTGGAGCCAAGACGATTGAAGATGTTAGAAGGGCTTATGAAGCCAAGGTTCCGTTAAATCGTGGGTGCCGAACAGAAGATGTTGTTCGTGCCTTATGTTATATTGTTGAACAGAAGTATGAAACTGGTCAGGCTGTCCCGGTTACGGGCGGTCAAGTAATGCTGAATTAAGCAGGAGGAATATTGTGAAAACAAGAGCAGTTCGTTTGTATGGGAAAAATGATTTACGTATTGAAGAATTTGAACTTCCCCGCATCAAAAATGATGAAATATTGGCGCGAATTGTGACCAATAGTGTATGTATGTCAGATCATAAGGCAGCCGCTCAGGGGCCTGATCACAAGCGTATCCCCAAAGATATTGCCGAAAACCCCATTATATTAGGCCATGAATTTTGTGGTGAAATTGTGGAAGTTGGGAGCAAGTGGGCGTCAAAATTTAAAGCCGGTGATCGATTTTCGATTCAACCAGCGTTAAATTACAAAGGTTCTTTAGCCGCTCCGGGTTATTCATACCAATATGTGGGTGGTGATGCTACCTACGTGGTAATCCCTAATGAGGTCATGGAGGTGGATTGCCTTTTGACCTATGAAGGAGAGGCCTTTTTCTTAGGTTCTCTAGCTGAGCCGGTTTCATGTATTGTTGGAACATACCATGCTATGTATCACACCACAGGTGGTTCGTATGTACATGACATGGGTATTGTTGAAGGTGGTAATGTCGCCATTCTAGCTGGGGTAGGTCCTATGGGTCTCGGAGCTATTGATTATGGTATCCATTGCGATCGAAAACCTTCGTTAATGGTTGTTACAGATATTGATCAGGAGCGCTTAACTCGTGCAGCTAAGCTTTATACGGTTGAAGAAGCCGCCAAGAATGGAGTCAAACTAGTTTATCTCAATACTAAAGATTGTGACGATCCAGTTGCTAAGCTAAAAGAGATTTCAGGTGGAGAAGGCTATAATGACGTTTTCGTCATGGCCCCAGTACGAGCTTTGATTGAACAAGCCGATGCTGTTTTAGCGAAAGATGGGTGTTTAAACTTCTTTGCTGGTCCGAGCCGAACCGATTTTGGGGCGATGTTAAACTTCTATAATGTCCACTATGCCTCAACACATATTGTGGGGACTAGTGGCGGAAATACAGCTGATATGAGAGAATCGTTGCAGATGATGGAGAAGGGCTTACTCAACCCATCAGGGATGATAACTCACATTGGTGGATTGAATGCTGTTCCAGAAACGGTAGTTAAGTTACCATCTATTCCAGGGGGAAAGAAATTGATTTACACCCATGTGGAATTACCATTGACCGCGATTGAAGATTTCGCAGAAGTTGGCAAGAAAGATCCTTTCTTTGCTGATCTGGCAGAAATTGTGGCACGTCATAATGGGTTATGGAACTTGGAGGCTGAGAAATATGTATTAAAGAACGCTCCAAAACATGATGCATAAGTAGGAGGAAGTATGGCCAAGCATATAGCAATCGATCTAGGAGCATCCAATGGTCGGGTGATTGTCGGAGATTTGTCGGGATTTGAAGTTACAAATCGCTTTGTGACTAAAAGTGAAATTTTACTTAAAGAGTCTCATTGGGATATTATCTATATTTTCTCTGAGATCAAGAAGGGCATTAAAGAAGCTTTTCAAAGATATGGGGACCAAATCGTTTCGATTGGTGTCGATACTTGGGGAGTCGATTATGGTCTGTTAGATGAACACGGATCTTTGGTGGCAATTCCTTACCACTATCGTGATCTTCGCAGTGAAGGTATGATTGAGGAAGTTACTAAAAAGCTTGGCCGTGATGCTATATTTGAACGCACAGGAATTGCATTTCAACCTTTTAATACGCTGTATCAATTGGCTGCTATGCAGAAATTACGCCCTGCCACATTTTCTGTGGCAAGGCATTATCTCTCTCTTCCCGATCTTATTAATTATTGGCTCACAAATGTGATGGTTAATGAAGTGACTCATGCCTCGACCACCCAATTGTACAATCCCAATACAAAAGACTGGGACTGGGAAACTATCGACGCTCTCAATTTTCCTCGCCATATTTTTGGAAAATTAGTTTTGAGTGGAACTATTGTCGGTCCCTTAGATGCTGCGGTTGCTCAGGAGCTACATGCGCCTGAGCACGTGGTAGTAGTGGCAGGAGGGACCCATGATACTGCCTCTGCAGTAGCAGCTGTTCCTTCAGCTAGTGGGGAAGACTTCTTATACATCTCAAGTGGTACCTGGTCGTTGCTAGGGGTTGAGTCAAAGACCCCTATTGTAACACCAGCTGCTTTAGAAAGTGGTTTTACCAATGAAGTTGCTGTCAATGGTAATATTCGTTTTCTCAAGAATATAATGGGGATGTGGATTCAACAAGAATGTGTCCATTATTGGGAAGAACAAGGAGAGTCTCTCAGTTGGGCTGAGCTCGATGCCGAGACTTTAGAATGTGCCAACTATCCGGGGTATATAGATCCAAATGATCAACGTTATTTGGCACAGAGTACTCCCCAGAACTTGATGGTTGACCGAGTTGTCGCTAATTGTAAAGAGCTCGGCTTTGCTCCACCAAAGAGTAAAGGGGAGTATATGGTAGCTATTTACCGTGGTTTGGCTAAAGCTTATGCCCAAGCGATTATGCATTTGGAACAGACGACAGGTAAAAAGTATAAATCTCTTTACATAATTGGAGGGGGCTGTAAGAACGAGATTCTCGACCAATGGAGTGCTGATGAAACTGGTTTAACTGTGTATGCTGGTCCGGTTGAGGCTACGGCTTTAGGCAATATGTTGGTCCAAGGAGTAGCAACCGGGAGTATTGCTTCCCTCCAAGAGGGGCGGGCACAGATCATTGCCCATCAAAAGGTAACCCGTTTCGATCCACAGTAGGATCTTGTGACTGTTACATAATGAAAAATAATAAAAAAATAATTGCATAATTATGTATAGAGTATTGCATAAATATGTATGTTAGCATTAATATGCACCAACTTGCAATAAAGGTGGTGCATATTGGGGAAGACTATCTTAATTCTAGCTGATGGGACCTGCTTTAGCGGTCTAGGGTTTGGCGCTTTGGCCCCATCTGTAAAACAACTTCTCAGTTCCAGTTATACCAACATGCCAGTCGGTGAATTGGTTTTTAATACCAGCATGGGTGCCTACCATGAAATTATTACCGATCCTTCTTACGCTGGCCAATCAATTGTAATGACAGCTCCCCATATCGGTAATTACGGCCTCAATCGTAGCTGGAACGAGATGCAGTTTGCTCTCCCTGTGTGCAAATCTATTATTGTTCGTGACCTCTATACTGGAGCCATACCACTTGGACGAGAATCATTAGAAACGCTTGCTAGAAAATGGAATTTGTGTGGAATGACGGACGTTGATACGCGTGCACTTACCCTCCATATCCGCCAAAAAGGGAGTCAATACGGGGTTGTCATAGCAGCCTGTGATCTCACACAAGAAGAGGTAAAACAGGTCATACAATGGCTCATAGCGTGTCCGCCGATGCAGGAGAGAGATTTTATCAGTTCTTGTACTGTAGAAAAACCTCAATTTTACCCACCCGAAGGGAACGTGAAAAGACGATTTGCCCTTTGGGATTTTGGATTCAAACAATCGATTGTAAAGCAATTACAGCAAAGAGGAGTTGCGGTGACAGTATTTCCTGCTGTGATGCCACTTTCCCAGATTCTGACTCAGGAATGTAATTTTGATGCGTTGTTAATCTCTAATGGTCCGGAGGATCCAGCAACGCTAGGGGGTGCAGTTGACCAATTACGAGGTTTCCTTGGAACCATTCCCCTTTTAGGTATTTGTTTGGGACATCAGTTACTGGCTCTAGCGTTGGGGGGTAAGACCGAGAAAATGTTGTTTGGCCATCATGGATCGAATCATCCAGTGCGTGACTTACAGCGAAACAAAGTCTATGTTACGGCCCAAAATCATGGTTACTGTGTCCTCCCTGATTCGTTGCCACCAAGCGCTACCATGTGGTTAGTTAATAACAACGATAAAACTCTCGAAGGGTTTTACGATCTGACACATACGGTCATGGCAGTCCAATTTCATCCTGAAGCGGCCCCTGGTCCTTGGGAAGCCCGACAGCTTTTTGATACCTTTATCCAATTTTCACACCTAAACAAGGAGTCTTCTGATGCCAGCTAGAAGAGATATTTCTTCTGTTCTGATTATTGGCAGTGGTCCCATCGTGATTGGTCAAGCCTGTGAATTCGATTATTCAGGTACGCAAGCAGTACAGGCTCTAAAAGAGGAGGGTTATCGCGTCATCTTGATTAACCCCAACCCAGCTACGGTGATGACCACCCCTAATTTAGCCGATGCTATTTATATGGAACCACTCAGTCTCGCTTATGTCGCAGAGGTGATCCGTAAAGAACGACCCGATGCAATTTTAACAACAATGGGTGGGCAGACTGGGTTGAATGTAACCAGTGAATTACAGCGTGCAGGGGTGCTAGAACAGTATGCCGTTACAGTTATTGGAGCGAGTATTGAATCAATAGAACTTGCTGAAGATCGGCGTCGCTTTAAAGAAATTGTCACAGCGCTTAATTTAGAATCACCTCGGTCTGTTACTGCTAAATCATTGCATGAGGCCATATTATTCAAAGAGATCGTCGGTTTACCGTTAATTTTGCGACCTAGTTTTACCTTAGGTGGCTATGGAGGGGGGATTGTCTTTGAAGAAGCTGAATTTGTGCGAATGGTAAAACAGCTCTTGCCGCGAGTCCACGTCAGGAGGTTTTGGTAGAAGAATCGTTGATTGGGTGGAAGGAGCTCGAATTGGAGGTGATGCGGGACGCTAACGATAATGCTGTGGTTGTATGCTCTATTGAGAATATAGATCCGATGGGAATTCACACTGGTGATAGTATGACGGTGGCTCCTATTCAGACTCTTTCTGATGCGGTGTATCAAAAAATGCGTCTTGCAGCGATCGCGATTTTACGGGCAGTGGGAGTTGAGTGTGGCGGTTCCAACGTCCAATTTGCTCTTGATCCCGAAACTGATCGAATGGTGGTCATCGAGATGAATCCGCGAGTTTCTCGATCTTCAGCCTTAGCTAGCAAAGCTACCGGGTTTCCGATTGCTCGTTGTTCCGCAAAATTAGCGGTAGGGTATACACTCGATGAGGTTTTAAATGAAATTACAGGAGTTACTGCAAGCAGTTTTGAACCAGCTTTAGATTATTGTGCGGTAAAAGTACCTCGGTTTGAGTTGGAAAAATTTCCCATGCCGATTCAAGCTCTCGGTACACAAATGCGCAGTGTTGGTGAATCATTAGCTCTTGGTAGAACTTTTCTTGAAGCGCTCAATAAAGCCATCCGTTCTAATGAACGCAATTTAGAAGGGCTTCAGTGTCTTGATTCTATTCCTGGTTATACACTTGCAGATGTTCCTATTATTCTTGCAAGTGCCCATCCGTTACGACTTTTTGCGGCCTATTCGACGCTCTGGTATGGAGGAGAAATTGCCCAAACTTACGTTTGTGCAGTGACGCATTATGATCGATGGTTTGTCTACCAATTGTATCGGCAGGTTCTCCTTGATCAGGAGTTGGCACAAAAAGAAAAACTCTCTGCAGAACTCTTACTCCTCGCTAAACGATTTGGGATGAGCGATCTACGCATTGGTCAGCTTTGTCACCGATCAGAGCATACTATTAGAGCGATGCGTGAGGCACGAAAGATCTTGCCAAGTGTCCATTTTGTCGATACATGTGCTGGTGAATTCGTTGCAAAAACTCCCTATTGTTATCTTACGTATGGTGAAATTGACGAGGCTGTGGCTCTCAAAGAAGAGACTGTGGTAATAGTAGCAAGTGGTCCCAATCGGGTCGGGCAAGGACTTGAGTTCGATACCTGTTGTACACTGGCTTCTTTAGCTTATCGCCAATTTGGGAAAAAAACGATCATTATTAATTCGAATCCTGAAACGGTATCGACTGATTTTACCATTTCTGATCGTCTCTATATTGAACCCTTGACTGGGGAGCATGTTTTACAAATTATAAAACGCGAAGGTGCCAACGCTGTAGTGTTGCAACTGGGTGGACAGACTCCTCTTTCCCTTTTAGATGAATTACATGCTAATAATGTTACGCTGGTTGGGACCGTCTATGAATCGATGCAAACTGCAGATGACCGAGGTCGGTTTGCCCATATCGTTCAAGACCTTGGTCTTCTACAGAGTAAGAATCAGACGGTAACAAGCACTCAACGGGTTTACCAAGCGGCTCGAGAAGTTGGCTATCCCCTCCTATTACGTCCTTCACATGTCCTCGGTGGACGGAATATGGAAATTGTTTATGATGAACAGCAGCTTCAAATCTACCTTGAAAATGGTGTAGTGATTACTGAGAAGGTACCGTTGTTAGTCGATCATTTCCTTGATGATGCCTTTGAGTATGATGTTGATGCCATCTGTGACGGTACTTCACTCTATATTGGTGGTATTTTGCAACATATCGAAGCAGCGGGAATCCATTCTGGCGATTCTGCGGCTGTGTTTCCCCCTTTTAGGGCTTCTCCTGAAATTTTAAGCCAGATGAGGCAAGCCACCCAAATGTTGGCACTGCACTTACAAATAGTTGGTTTCATGAATATTCAATTTGCGGTACAAGAGGAGCGCCTCTATATTATTGAAGTCAATCCGCGTGCTTCACGAACCATTCCGTTTATTTCAAAAATGTCAAAAGTCGACCTTGTAAAAGCAGTAGTTGGGATTTGGGAGGGGCATAATTTAGTGGAACAGGCCTTAGTTGCTACTTCAGGAGGGATTGGTGAGGGGCATTGTTGTTACGGGTGGGCGGTTAAAGAAGCCGTCTTCTCTTTTGATCGATTTGTCGATATTGATCCTCGCCTCGGTCCTGAGATGCGTTCGACAGGCGAGGTGATTGGAATGGGATCTTCTTTTGGGGAAGCTTTCGCGAAATCCCAGATAGCAGCAGGGAATCAACTACCGTTGCAAGGAAGAATTTGTATTTCAGTGAATTCTCGAGATCGCAAGACGATTATTCCTATTGCACGCCAATTACAGGAGCTTGGTTTCGACCTAGCTGCCACGCGTGGGACAGCTCGTGACCTATATGATGCGGGTATTGTATGTGAAACGGTATTAAAAAGCGATGATGGACATCCGAATATTATTGATCACATGCGTAATAAAAGAATTGATTTAT
>JAQVOO010000163.1 GCA_028702575.1 Sphaerochaetaceae bacterium | reverse complement strand
GTAACCAACATAGAAATTATGGTGGGAACGGCTAAAGAAGCGATTAAACGGGAAACTGGTGTTTCAGTCATCCTTTTGTAGTTCTCTTCAACACTCATCCGTTTTGTTGCAAACAAACTCATGAAAGCTCCCTTATCCCTTTTGAAACTTGGGCATGCCAAGCGTGCATCAGTATGCCAAAAGCAACTGAGACATTCAATGATCCTTTAGTTCCCACTAGAGGGATGCTTACTCGTCCAAGAGAAGCATCAGCTCTAGCAAGCATTTTTGGACTCACTCCCAACTCTTCAGAGCCAATTATTACAGCTCCTTTCGTGGGGAATCGAAATTCGTTTAAGGTTGTTCCCCCCAACTCCAAAGCAAATACTGACTCGCCCTCTAGAGCAGTAATAATCTCCTCTTGTGATTTTTGCTGCCAAGGAATGGTCTCAGTACACCCTCGGGCACTACGAATTGCACGTGGATGGGTCACAGATGCTGTTGGGTGGACCAATAAGATTTGATCTACCCCAAAAGAATCGGCAGTCCGAAAGACTGAACCAACATTAAAAGGGGAACGCAGACGATCGAGTACTACCGTAAAAGGGAACACCTCTCTAACCGTGGGATCTAATCTATTGTTATATGTAAAGTCCCAATCAGCTTTAACGAATCCCAAATCGGTGTGAACCATATGAACGGCATCAGCCAGGGCCCACAGTAACATTCGTGGGGCAGACTCTTGCTCTATCTGCTGACATTGGCGGCGGGTGGCTTCTGTAATCCTCGTATCTGGTGTTTCGTAGATTAGACGACACACCTCTTTAAGGTAATCTATATTATAGGTATTCCCTTCACGCAAGGAGAGAACAGCGCTATCGAGAATTCGTCCACATTTACGTAACTTGGTTCCCTCTGCTAGTGAGGCGAGTTTACGAATAGTAATCATAGTTAATCTTCTTCAGCACATACTTGCACTGGGGAAACACAGACTACTAATTCACCTTTTATCGAATCACGATTTGCATAGTTCTCAGCTACTTCGGCAGCATTTCCTTCCACAAATTCTTCAAAAGTTTTAGTCATCTCTCTCCCCACTAAGACTAGCCTTGTTGGTGCCAATTGAGCGAGTTCCTCTAAAAGCTTGACGACCCTAAAGGGTGATTCATAGAGAATGAAAGCTTCATCGCGCTCTAGCAATTGTTCAAGACGTTTTCTCCTCCGACCAGCGCGCGGACTGAGGAACCCCTCAAATAGAAACGCCTTCCCAATAAAACCACTAACCGACACTATCGTCGTTAAGGCAGAAACACCAGGTATGGGAATAATTGTGAACCCTGCTTTGCGAACACTATTGACGACTCTGGCTCCCGGGTCACTAATACCAGGAGTACCAGCATCTGAGACAAAAGCGACCGATTGCCCCTCACCCAAGAGTTTTACTATACCAGCTGCTGAAGCAGTTTCATTGTGGGCGTGGCAGGCAATTAAACGTTTGTGAATATCATAACGAGTTAAAAGCCTTTGCGTGTGTCTAGTATCTTCACAGGCAATAACATCAACGTCACGCAAGGTTTGAAGGGCCCGCATAGTAATATCTTCTAAATTGCCAATTGGGGTGGCTACCATAAACAATGTTCCCATGGCGTTATTCTAGCGGTTAAATGGGCCATGGGCAATGGTAAATTTTACCTGTACCAATTGAAATAACAGCATTAGAATCTAAAAATTATTGTTTATACGGATAAAACATCCAAAAAAAGCTATTTAAGGAGGGTTTTCAATAACTTGGCACGCTGATTGCATGGAAGGAAGTAGCAAATAAGAAAACTAGCGCAAAACTATAAAGCGCTCATGAAGGAGAAATCATGAAGGTAATTAAACGTTTTAAAGACATTGTGAACGCCAATGTTCATGCCAAACTCGACAAAATGGAAAATCCAGAAAAAATGATCCGATTTATGCTCACTGAAATGGAAGAGACTCTCATCGAAGCAAAAAGCTCAGCAGCCGAACGCCTCGCCAACCGCTCAATTATTGAAGATGATATCAAACGTACCAAAGAGTTGTTAAAACGTTGGGAAGATCGAGCTAAACTAGCAGTTGAAAAAGATCGTGATGACCTTGCCCGTGAAGCACTAGTTGAAAAAAGTCGCGTAGTAAAACGTCTGGCACATTTGGAAGAAGAGCTACTACAGATGGAATCAATTGTTGCTTCTATGCAAGAACAAATAACTAAACTAGAGGCTAAGCGCGAAGAAGTACGTGATAAACAAAGAATGTTGATCCAACGGGCTTACCATGCCAAAGAGAAGAAAAAGATGGTCGAGACACTGCGTGCAATCGATACCGCCTCATCGTATAGAAAATTTTCTGAACTAGAAGAGAAGATTGAACGGATGGAAGCCGATGCCGAAATGGCCGGTTACTCTGGTGGTGCTCAAACAGCTGAAAAACAATTTTCACAGATGGAAACAGATGAAGCCATTGAGGCCGAATTAGCTCAATTGAAAACTAAGAAAAAGGAGAGCTGATCATGGCCGACTTCTACAAAAGTACCGATTATAAAGGCGAGGACTGGTTTAACACGAGACGACTACGTCGCTCTCGTAATGGCCTCTTACTAGGAGTTTGCCAAGGTTTTGCCGATTGGCTCGAAATACCGACTTGGCCTATCCGCATTGCAGTAATCATCGCTTTTATCGCTAGTGGTTTCTTTCCAATCGGGGCCCTTTATCTGGGAGCTGCCATCTTCATGAAAGGACCAGCTCATTAAGTGACCAAGATCGCCAATTGGCGATCTTTACTTTTCAAGAACCTCTTTATACTTACGATACAATCCCCGAAATTGATCATAAGTCAATCCTAATAATTTAGCGGCTTCCTTTTGCACACCTCCGGTCTCCTCTAATGCACGACGTAAGAAAGAAAGATCCAACTCCTGCTTAGTTTCTGCATATCTTTTTAGCGGTACATCATGGTGTGCAGGAGATAATTCAACAGAATCGTCAATTGCCTCAAATGGATTCTCAAACGGATTAAAGGTAACCTCGGTAATCTCACGACTCGCTGAACGATATACAGCCCGCTCAATTACATTCTTCAACTCTCTCACATTTCCTGGCCATGGATACGCTTTTAGTTCCTCCTTTAAAGTTGGCGAAAGAATAGGAAGATCATTGCTCCCACACTCTAAAGCCATTTTAGCGGCAAAGAATTCGGCTAGTAAAATTATATCGTCTCCTCTCGCCCTTAATGGAGGGAGAAATAGCACTTCAAAAGAGAGTCGATCTAGTAGATCCTCCTTAAACTTTCCTTCAGCACATAAGGTCAGTAAGTTAGTATTTGTAGCTCCTACAATACGGACATCACTCTCATGAGTTTTGGAAGAACCGACTCGCTCAAATGTACCATACTCGACAACCCGCAGGATTTTTTCTTGCACTTCAAGGGGGATTAAACCAATTTCATCAAGAAATAGGGTCCCCCCTTCTGCTTCTTCAAAACGCCCTTTTCTAGTTTTGGTAGCACCGGTAAAAGCACCTGCCTCATAGCCAAATAATTCTGTTTCAATTAAAGAAGGGGGCAAGGCTGCACAGTTAACTGTTACTAAGGCATGTTGCCAACGGGGGCTCAGGTAATGTAAACGAATAGCAGCTAGCTCTTTACCGCTACCCCGCTCACCAACCACTAATACACTGCGATTCACTTTGGCAGCTCTACTTAGAGTCTGTTGGAAATTAAGAAATACTTCCGACTCCCCTAAAGGAACTTGCGCATATCTAGTTTGTTCTGCACTCATAGGTTGAATATACCATATAATGGTAAATTTTACCAAACTAAACTTATTCTTGAAATATTAGAAAAACTCGACTATCCTCATAATCCTTGCTTGCAAGAGAGTTAAGAATGTTTCATAGTAACTAGAGGGAGCTTTTTTGATGTTGGCATGATTATTGCTTACTAATAAGTAGGGTTCATAGAAAACTCTAAACTTGAAAGTAGAAGGAGCACAATATGGGAATTTTCTCACGTTTCATGGATATCGTAAATGCCAATATCAACGCATTACTAGATAAAGCGGAAGATCCCGAAAAAATGATTCGCCTGATGATGCAAGAGATGGAAGATACTTTAATTGAATTAAAATCTTCCTGTGCTGCTAAGATTGCAGCAAAAACTACAGCAGAAAGAAAGCTAAAAGAATATGAAGCCTTAATAGATCGCTGGATGAACAGGGCTGAGCTGGCCATAGCAAAAGGTCGTGAAGATTTAGCACGTGAAGCATTGATTGAAAAACGTAAAGCACAAACTGATCTAGAACAACTAGAAGAGGACATCGCCCACTACGAAAGTGTTATTGCTAAGAGTAAAGAAGACATCAACCGCCTCGAAGATAAGGTGCGTTCCTTACGTCAAAAACACCAGAGTATTATTGAACGGGCTGCACGAGCTAAAGAAGCACAAGCTGCCGATGAGAGCGTTCGCCGTGCTTCAGATGCCCGCTTTGATCAAATGGAACAGCAAGTTGAGCGAATGGAGGCTAATGCCAGCATGAGCCAACCGAAAGTTGATCTTGAATCAAAGTTTGTCGATCTTGAGCAGATGGATGACATTGAAGCTGAACTCGAAAAGTTGCGCAAGCAGAATCAAAAAACTAATTGAACACCTAAGGAAGGGAAATTATGGGAGATACACTAATTGCGGTTATTGCTATCGTTGCCCCCTTTCTATTCGTCATGTGGATTATTGCGACGAGTAGAAAAAGCAAAGAACGTAAACGAGATTCGTTTGAGCAACCAGGCCAAAAGCAAAGTGATCAAGAATTGGAAAAAGAAATTATAGCTCTGAGTCGGCGTATAGAAAATCTTGAGATTATACTTCGCAACCGACAAAGCAAGAAGGAATAGGAAGGATGGATATGGCTACGAAACGACTATATAGGTCCCGCAGAGGTAAAGTATTTGGCGTCTGTCAAGGGATCGC
>JAQVOO010000162.1 GCA_028702575.1 Sphaerochaetaceae bacterium | reverse complement strand
CATAGTGCCAGGCAGACGGGCTGATTTAGTGTTAGTGAACAATCTCAAAGAGTTTGCTGTGCAGAATGTTTTTGTTGCCGGTCAATTATATAAAGAAGAGCAATCTTTTAAACCGACTCCAATCCCATCTAAGGTAGCGACTAAGATTACTATTGGTGATTTCCATCGCGATAGATTCAAGTTACGACTTACTTCCCCTCAGGTCCGGGTTATTGAAATAATTGAAGGGGCGGTAGTTACTAACATGGCTAAGAGGGAAGTCCTCCTCGATAATAAGGGATATTATCGTCATGATCCGAGTCAGGATATTCTCAAACTGGCAGTCGTTGAACGCCACAAAGGGACTGGCAATGTAGCCTTAGCCCTTATAACAGGATACGGCCTCAAGCATGGAGCAGTAGCTACCACCATCGCCCATGATGCTCATAATATCATTGTCGCTGGTGATAATGATGCCGATATGGCCACTGCAGTTGAAAGTTTAGTTACCTTGGGGGGTGGCATTGTCATGGTTCGTGATGGAGAGCTCCTTGACTCATTAGCTTTACCCATAGCCGGGTTAATGACCAATAAAGGGGCCCTTTATGTCAATGAGAAATTAAAAAATATGCACCAAATTGCCTTGGAAGAATTGGGAATTCCTGAGAATATCGACCCCTTCATGACCCTGAGTTTTATGGCTTTACCGGTTATCCCACACCTCAAGGTGACAGATATGGGATTGTTTGATGTCGACTCTTTCTCTTTCGTCTCATTAGAACTCTAGAACGTAAAAGAGAGCCACTTCTGTTTGAAGTGGCCCTTATGTAAGCAACCTAGACTATTAACCTAAAATTAATTTTAACAGTAAAAGAACACCAATAATAACCATCATGGGAGTGATTTCTTTAGCTTTCTTGGTCAAAAGCTTTAAGATAATCCAGCTCAGGGCACCAAACATAATACCGTTGGCGATTGAATAGGTGGTTACCATAATTAAAATGGTCAAGAAGGCCGGGATTGATTCTGTGCCATCTTCAAAATCAATATCTTTGACTGGTGTGATCATGAACAATCCAACTAAGATTAACGTTGGGGCAGTAGCTGCACCAGGAATTGAGATGAATAATGGTGAGAGGAAGAGGGAGATGAGGAATAAGATTGCAACAACAAGGCTAGTTAATCCTGTTTTTCCTCCTTCTGTAACACCCGCAGAACTTTCAACATAGGTTGTTACTGTGGAAGTTCCAAGCATAGCTCCCACTGTGGTTCCAATAGCATCAGCAAACAAAGCTTCTTTACATCTGGGAATTGAACCATCTTCATTAATAATCTCTGCTTTAGTGGCACAACCAATCAAAGTCCCAACTGTATCGAACATGTCGACAAAGAGGAAGGTGAAAACAATGACAATCATGTCGATGGTAAAGATACCTTTGAAATCAAACTGTAAAAAGGTAGGCTTTAGAGAAGGAGGTAAGAAGCTTCCGCCGGCCCATGTGGTAACACCCAAAGGAATACCGACAAGTGCAGTTGCTACAATTCCGATTAACAAAGCACCGCGAACCTTCCAAGCTACAAGAGTTCCAGTAATGACGAGACCGATCAGGGCAACAAGAGCAGTACCTTTGGTAATATCACCAAGTTCTACTAAAGTAGCTCCGCCTACGACGATACCAGAATTCTGTAAGCCAATGAAGGCAATGAAAAGTCCAATACCAACACTAATTGCTTTTTTCACATTTGAAGGAATTGAGTTGACAATTGCTTCACGGATGTTGAAAGCGGTCAACAGAATAAAGATTATTCCTTCAATGAAAACAGCCGTTAATGCTTGCTGCCAGGTATAGCCCATGCCAATGACAACAGTATAAGCAAAAAACGCGTTCAATCCCATTCCAGGAGCTAACGCAAAAGGCAAGTTAGCTAGGAAAGCCATCACTAAAGTAGCAATTGCTGCCGATAGTGCCGTAGCAGTAAAGACAGCCCCAAAATCCATTCCAGCATCTGAAAGAATTAAGGGGTTTACGATGAGGATGTAGGCCATCGTTAAGAATGTTGTTACACCCGCCAAGACCTCGGTGCGAACAGTCGTCTTGTTCGCAGAGAGCTTAAATAGTTTCTCCATTTTTCGACTCCTTTGCAGTGGTTACTTCAACGAATTCATTCTAACCCGCTGAATGGCACTTTGTACAGGAAAATATAAGTTTTAGCAAGGATAATGGCCAAAATAAGGGCTTTGTGGCCTAGTATTCGCAGTATTTGAAATGAAACCAATATATAAGGTTTGATAAAACCTCAGCTCTGATTTATAAAGTAAGTTTTACACCCTGTAAGGTATATTTTCTCTATATCCCCTATAGGGTATATGTACATAATTTACCTTGTAGGGTATGCTAGAGGAAGGAGAGAGTCGATGAACTATTATATTCGCAACCCTTATCAGATCAGCGCAGTGCTAAAAAATTTGAGGCTGGAGTGCGCCCTTACCCAAAAAGAGGTTTCAAAGAGAACAGGAGTACTTCCTAAAACTATTTCAGCCATAGAGAATGGAAATATTACCTTTAAAATGGAGACATTTATGCGTCTGTTAAGTGCGTACCGACAAATAATGGTACTGGAAAACATTGAAGAGCCCAGCTCCGATGTGTTTAAGGTTGATTGGTGATGGTATGAAAAAGACCGAGTTAATAGTCTATTACAATAACCAATTGGTGGGTTATTGGGGGAAAGATATATCACAACAATACTACTTTACCTACGATGATAGTTGGGTCAATCATAAAGAGGGCCGACCAATTTCCTTATCTCTCCCTTTTTCTTCGAAGAAAAGAACTTACAATGGGGCGGTGGTGACTACTTTCTTTGACAATTTATTACCACAAAGTGAGGCTATTCGTAATCGTATACGGCAACGGTATCATGCCCCTTCAAATTCAGCCTTTGACCTTTTACATGAGATCGGTAGGGATTGTGTGGGAGCACTGCAAATAATTCCTAAAGATGAAATTCTTCCTTCTCAAGAAAAACTTACGATGGTAGCTCTCAACGAGCAGGAAATAGCGTCAATTATAAGAGGAGGATCTTATAGCGACGCGCAACAGAATATTAAAGAGGCAACCTGGAGGATTAGTATTGCAGGTGAGCAAGAAAAGACCGCTCTACTTAGATTCAATAATCGATGGTATACTCCAACAGGTGTAACTCCTACCACTCATATCTGTAAATTCCCCTTAGGTAAAGTAGGCAATGTTGATCTCAGTGATTCAGTTGAAATTGAATGGTGTACTCTGCAAATCTATGGTCTGCTTGGATTTCCTGTAGCACCCTCTTTTATTGCATATGCAGAAGATGAAAGAATGTTATGTGTGGAACGCTTTGATAGGGCCTGGAACCAAGAACAAACCATGATTAGTAGAATATTACAGGAAGATATGTGTCAGGTACTCTCAATTCCTCAGGCAAATAAATACGAGAGTGATGGGGGGCCTGGTATCAAGGAGATAAGTGCCATACTAAGAGGTTCAAGCAATTCAAACGATAATTCTCTCTTTTTCTCATCGCTTTTTGCTCATTGGCTTTGTGCTTCTCCTGATAGACATGCCAAAAACTATAGTATTTTTATCGGGAAAAAAGGAGCTTATCGTTTAACCCCGTTATATGATCTTATCTCAGCCTATCCTATCCTAGGCAATAAAGCCTCCCAGATTGCCCCACAAAAACTAAAGATGGCAATGGGAATTTCAGGCAAGAACAAACACTATACTTGGCAACGTATTACTAATAGGCATTTTAGAGAGACTGGGGGTAAAATTGGCCTGCCTGAAAAAACAATACAGGACCTCTTTGATTTCTTTTATGAATCAATCCCAATCGCTATCAATAAGATGAGCGACCTTATCCCAAAGGGGTTTCCACAGTATATTCCAGATGCAATATTCGCTGGATTAAGAAAGAAAAGGGAAAAGTTGTAACTCTTATTATATTCGCGTAACCACCAAGCGTTGACCATGTTGAAATGTTTCCATGGGTGTTTCATATAAGGAGGAGAGGAGGGTGTTGGTCAGTGCCTCCTCCATCGGACCGCTAAAGAGTAACTCACTTTTGGAGATCATAGCTACATACTGGGCACATTCAGCGGCCACGGAGGGATCATGGGTGGTCAAGAATAGGGTAATGCCTTGTTGTGAAAGTTGACGCAGTATATTGATGACTTTAGCTGTGTTGCCTGGGTCTAAGCTACTGGTGGGCTCATCTAGGAGCAAAACGCGGGGTTGCTGGGCAAGTGCACGAGCTAGGAGTACCAATTGGTGTTCTCCGCCACTTAAGGTCGTCACTGGCCTCTGAGCAATAGGGTCAATCCCTACTTTACCCATTGCTTCGTAGGCAATTTCTACATCTATAGCTGAAGGACTTTGTAATTGATGCAAATAGGGAGAGCGGCCAAATAAGACATATTCTAAAACAGAGAAAGAGAAACGTGAACTCTCTTCCTGAGGCACAAGACTCACCGTTCTTCCTAATCTTTTCTTGTTATAGTCCGGCAGTGGCTCATCGAATAAGGTGATAGATCCCTCTTCTGGCTTTCTCCAGCGTAGTAACAAATCCATAATAGTCGATTTACCAGCACTGTTGGGACCTAATAAAGCGGTAGTTTTTCCCTCTGGGATGCACAGGTCTAAGTTTAGAACCGCCGGTTTTTCACGGGTAGGATAGGTATAGGTGACTCCTTTTAGGCGATAGGCACACTTCATAATTTCACCTCGGTTTGGCGGCGGGTAAGAATGACCATGAAAAGGAGCGCTCCCACTAGGCTGGTTAAGACCCCCAAGGGGATTTCACTGGAAAGTAAGCTTCGCCCTAGAGTATCGCTGGCTAAAAGAAATAAAGCTCCTAAAAGCATTGAACCTGGTAAGGCAAAGCGCGAGTCAGAGCCAAAAAGGCGGCGAGCTAAGTGGGGGATGATAAGGCCTACCCATCCTATTAAACCTGCAACTGAAATAATTGCGGTGGTCGC
>JAQVOO010000161.1 GCA_028702575.1 Sphaerochaetaceae bacterium | reverse complement strand
CTAAATCATAGGGAATAATAGTTGCATAAAGAACTCCTTCATTCCCTAGTAACAACAAAGGCTTTTTGTCCGGAGCAAGAATGAGTAAAGCTTCTTCAAAACGCGGATCGAATCCGGTAAAATAATGGAGATTCGCGAAATGCTCTCTATCTGCGTAGATAAGCAAATGGGTCAGCCCCTCTTTTTTAGCGAGGTCTAATACCTTTTCGATTCTAGAAAGGTAGGTTTCTGGTTTAAATACCTTTACAACCGACTCATGGAGTCGCTCAAAATGCAGTGGTTCTATCCGGACTTGGGTAACATTCATCATTTTATCCTTTTTTATCGTTGTTCTTCAGTTTGACTTGCATCACAAACTGTTACCTACATGGTACCATACCCAACATGCCAGTCAACTCTTTGATGTAAGAACAGTAAAAAAACGGAAAATCCTTCTTTACGTTTAAGCAAGGAATTTGGCAGAAAAACTAGGGTTAATTTATACCTAGGCTTCAAAGATTAAAAGAGTTTATAAATGTCGTCTATAATGACGAATTAACGCATATTATTCTTACAATTCGTTATTTATGACGAATTACATATTAATTGAAAAGTCGAAATGTTTTCTGGATAGCTTGGCTTTGGTGCTTACTAACACCTGCCTCTTCAGCAAATTCTTCCCATTGTTGGACAACTTCACACACCTCACGGACAATGGCTATGGCCCTACCGCCAACAAGATTGACGTTCTTACCACATTCTATGAAATCTTCTGGAACAAAATTATCTCTTTTGGCATTCATTGACATTTGGTGGCTTCTCGTCCATCTACCCTCTTTCTGGTAACTGTAGGTGACATCAAAGGCAGGGGCCAAACTCCACGTTCCCCGCTTGTCCATTAAAAATGCAATATTTTTAACATGGTCGTCTTGATTTCTGGCCACTATATTAAATACCATCCGTTTGAAAAACTCTTCGATACTTGCCATCGGTAATCCTAAGCGGCGCATAACAAAAAAAGCTTGCTCATAACTATAAGCACTCGGCGCATTATAATCAAAATGGGCTACGGCTCCTAAACTCTGCATATGAATTTTGTTTCTATCGGAATCTCGGTCAAACCGCCGAGTCATAAAGTGACTGCGTCCATTTTCTTCTAACAAGCGACATTTACTCATGGTAATACCCGCTTTTTGCGCCATGAGATAATAAGCATATTCAATCTTGCCATACCCAACAGGATCAGCAAGTTCTTTATCACGGTTACCTTGGACTCCATCAAACTTCAAAAGCCAATACTCAAAACCTGAGCCAGCATCTACCTGCCCTGATCGCACTTCATTAGTTTTAGGATTCCATGCAATTACTGCTTTTGCCCGCGCCCCACCAGCCGAAGTCCCTACCTGCAAGATCTGTTTTAGGGAATCCTCAGGGTCATGGTCATCAAAAGCTAGTACGAGCTTATCGCGTTGTTGGAGAACCTGGGAAGCCAATGTAACCAGCTTCTCAATCTCTAGTCGTTCACTCGAGAATTTACCGAACTCAGCTACGGGGTAGAATTCGAGCGCTCCCATTCCTCTTGTGCCAGTGTAACATAACCTCTCGACTGCATTAAAGGATTGTGGAGATCGCCCCTGCTGAGCAAGCCAGGCATTAATAAGCATATTACCGAAGCGGTCCGGCAAAGAATCGGCTAGCATACCTGGTAGCCCATGGAACGTTTCAAGAGGTAACTGAGGAAAGCGGTACACTGTTCGAGATAGTGGCATTACTAAAGGTGCAACCTCAATTCCACTTTGGGCAAACGCTGGGTCATATTCAAACGCAGCATACGGCGAACTCTCTTCAAGAACTACCGCACCAATTGTTTTGCCCCATAGCCTCACTTCGGCGAGGGTACTCATACTTACTCCCCCCATTCCCAAGGTTCAGATTCTACTTTTTTAGAAGAAACTCGCATTCTTGGTTTTTCTCGCTTTTCGAGTAACTCCATGGGGCGCAGTGTGCTTGTCGGCAAAAGATTGTCACAAATGTCTAATAGTTCAAGACATCGTAAAACTCTAATAATACTTCGACTTTGGACCTGCATCCCATTTTCAAGTCGTTCCAGAGTTCGTTTCCCAATTCCGGCTTGTTCAGCTAAATCTTTTTGGGAATATCCTTTATCTATTCTTAAGCGAGCTAGACGGCTACCAAATTCTTCCATAACAGCAGCATCACTGAGCGTATTAGTAATCTTCATTGGCAACTCCTATATCGTCTTAAGCAACGAATTAATACCAAAATATGTAACTATTCGTCACTTATAACGAATTTTAACATACGAATCTTAAAAAGAAAAGAGTCTAAGAAAACCTTAGACTCCAAAAGCACCCCTTACAGAAAGTATGTTAGAAGCGGAATTTTACGTTAACTCCTAAATCCAAGTGATCAAGTAGTAGATCCCCTGTCATATTTTCAAAAAAGAAAACTGGATCAGGAGTCCAAAGAGTGGCCTCTACTCCCAGACCTAACCATTTTAAAATATTAAAATCTACACCTGTTTTTAGATGCACTCTATAAAGATTGGCTGGGGAAGTAACATTACCCCCTTCAAAATGTATTCCTGAAGAACTTCCAATACCTAGATATGGCTCAACAAACTTAATAGGGGCCCGTAAAATTGCTGTAAAGCCAAGAGCTAAATCATGCTTTTGACCATCAAAATCATACGATAAAGCCTCAATATCAGCGGCCACCCCAAACCAAGATAATACATTCCACTGTAAACGAATTCCTGGTATATACTTGGTAAAATCTGCCTCAGTGATAGCATTAAAGGGCATCTTATTGATTATTCCAATGTCAAATACGCTGAAACCCTGTTCAACTTTTACTACGCTTGGTGGTTGTAATTCAGCTTCAACCGCCATGAGAGTTCCTAGAGAAATGAAAAGTAACACTAAAATCAGCAAAATTGATTTTTTAGACATAGAAAGCTCCTTCTCTTCTGCCCGAATTAATTTCAGGGAAGTACCTTATTCTAACGACACGTCATAAAAGTTGTCAACAAATTATTGAAGCGATTACACTCTTTTTATTAAATTATGTAGCAAGATAATCCTTACAAACCCAAAGTAGACCTCAGAGAAAATAAATTCTCTGAGGCCTTATATGTAATAACCATACGATGGTTTTAAAAACTACTAGAAATACCACCTCAGTGCTACAAACGCCAACGAATTATCTTTATAAGATCCAAAGGTTCCTTCTGAGCCCACAAAGAGTTCAACTCCACCTTCAATTAAGACACCATCTTCGATACTCCAAGTCAGTGAAGGACGAATAAGGGCATTTAAAGGATCAGCTTCAAAATAGACAAAAACTTTAGCAGTTAAACGATCGTCTAAGAAGGTATCTGCCATCCGGAAAGTAAACGTATGGTCAAACTCAGTCAGCTTTTTACCTTGTTCGATTACCCCATCCTTAAAGTCGTGAATATAAGAAAAGATATACTGGGCCGACATTTCAATGCCCCAAAGTCCCCAATCAAGACCAGCTAAAGCTTGCACCTGGTGGTGATTTTCAACATCTATTGAAGGAGGAGAACCAAGAGTAATCACCGAAAAAGGTTTATCGAGATAGACCGCAGCTTCACTACGTAACACAACGGGCCCAATCGCGGTACTTAAGCTACCACCAACCACTTTATAACGACCATAGGCTTGATTTGCATCTACAGTACTTGGACCTGTTGGAGTAAGGCTTGAAATATAAGGAGTATCGGTCCAGGCATATCCACCCATCACCTCCCAACTGATGCGGGGTCCAAAATACTGCATTTTTCCAAAGATTTCACTGTTTTTTAAATCGAACGCGGGCTGGTCTACTGGTTGGGGAGTAATGGTAACACCTGGTTTTAGATCCATATCCTGCATCCACATCGAGTCCTTTCCTGGCATCGAGGTGGGCACAAAGCGAGGGATCCAGATTCCTTCAAAGGTATAAGAACCGGCATAATAGTCAGCTTTTACAGCTGGGACACCTTTTCGAATCTCTCTAAAGTCGGCCAGAATAAAGGAACGCATGTCGCGGGGGCTCACAATATCGGTTATGAAAGCTCCTTCAGCCTGCCCCCAAATTATGGCCTGTTTACCAACTCTCAAATCGGCGTTATCGAAGAAGATGTCGACGTAGGCTTCTCGAATACCTAATTCTGGTTCACTGCTTGTGCCCACATAGGCATAGGGGTTAATAACTAACCGAGTCATGTCTCCCCATCCTTCTAAGGTAAGATCAATGGTTTGCTCATTGACAGCAATGTCTTGTTCCGAAAATCTAAAGCCAGTATAACTGCGTACCATACCGCGTAAGTCGACATCTTTGGCGCTGAGTCCGGTAACTGTAAACAGAATCATGGTTATGCCTATAATTAGTATCTTAAATGTAGTTCTTTTTTGCATTGAATTCCCCCTATATCCTTGGTCCTATCTTCATTTGACGTTCAGTGAAAAAGTTTGCGCTGAGATTGTTATTGAACGAGACATTATCCATAGTTATGCGAGTAGAAGTATTTTTTTCTAGGTTGCTCATGGTCATATTGGTAATAACCCAAATATCATCAAATTTCTCAGATTCATTAATAACTAAACGTCTCGCTACATTTCCTTTTGCGCTATAGAACTCTTTTTTGAGTCCAATCCACTCATCCTTAATAATCCAACTGATTGTTTTAGCAAAATCAGAACTTGGATCTACAGGAACACTTTCCACTACATAACAATCCCATCCATCAATCACCTCTTCACGTAAGAGAGTATGGGTATCTGCTGACGGATGGCGCACTCCCATGTCGTCATAGGTGAAATCCGAACCCATAAATGAATCTTTAGTTTTGTCAGAAGCAATTCTTTTTACACGCCTTAATGCCGGAAGATAAATCCATTGATCGTCCTTTCTCCCATCTGCATAACTGTAACTAAGAAAGCTTGTGTTACGCACATCAGCCGGGGCTGTAAAGAACATAATCTTTTTTCTACAA
>JAQVOO010000022.1 GCA_028702575.1 Sphaerochaetaceae bacterium | reverse complement strand
TAGTAGGAGGAGAATTTCTTAATTTCTTATATCGACTTGAATCCCCCGCAGGTCCCACGCAGCTTTTAACATCGCAAAGAACTTATCATTTGGAAGATAATCGGGAACCGAGTTTCCGGTTCCTAATGCAAATGAACCTTTTTTCGCGGTCTTCTCTAGTAATGCTAATGAACGATTATAAACAGCTTCATTGGATTCCATAATCATATAATTAACATCAATTCCACCAAGGATGGCAATATCCTCATGATATATCTCCCAGGCTTTTTCTACTGGGAGAATAGCATCTTCAAACGAATGCTTACCATCATAATTATCGCTAATCCAATGGAACACTGGATAGACATTCCCGCACGTGTGTAAGAGCGCTGGTTTATGAGCCTCGTGGATAGCGCTGGCTATCTTTTCATGCCATGGAATTAGCCATTTGGCCATATGCTCTGGTGACAAAAGAGTTTGTGTATTAAACCCCCAATCATCATTTGACAAACAAGCTCCAACTGCATCAAAGGTAGCTACTTCACGATAATAACGGACTAAACGACTCCCTACAGCCTCAAAAATAGCTTCAACAAGATCTTCTTGGTCGACGATCATATAGCATAAGTTCTCATACCCAGTTAAAGAAATAACAATCTCTTCGACTCCCCCTGGGCCGCTGGGAATCAGCTTCATCCCTTCGGGTAAATGGGCAGCAACCTTCTCTAGATAACGAAAATCAATGTTAGTATAATCGGGCCAAGGATAGGTTTCGAATGCTTCCCAAGAATCGAGGTGAGACCCTTCATTCAGTGAATAGGTTCGTTTATCACCATGGTGCTCTCTGAGCTCTGGGAAAAATAACGGCTGAGGTGGCAATAATGTTGCGTAATCATAACCTAGATGATTAAAAGCTAACATCATTTTCATCCTCTCTGTAAAGTCGGCATCACCACAGGGGATCTCGGCAGGATCGACTACTGCATCGTACACATTATCATTCATGTAAAACTCAAATAAAACAGGTCTTGAAGGACTTTTTTTCTGTAACACTGTCAATAGCTCTGAGAAATCTGGTTGCATCGAAGACATTTTTTACACCTCACAAAGCACGATTATACCAGTGCAACCTCTAAATGCATAGATAGACACTAAACATAAGAAGTCCTCTCTGTTTTTATTGCTATCATAAATAAAACCCAGTACCATACAACCACAAAGGAGACGCTGTATGATCGAAAAACATGAACGTATCCGCTACATTGCACTACTTTGCATGCTCCTAGGCATTATCCTAGCTGGCTTCACTGTTGACGGAGTTCATAAAAGTTTGGTTGACTTCATAAAAATACAAACTTCTAGTTCACGCCTCATTCAAGATTTCACCGCTATAGGTGTAGGAGGAGCTCTCGTAAACGCCTCTTTGGTTGCCTTAATAGGATTAAGCTTGGTGTTTTTCTCTTCGGTCTCCCTTTCTGGGCCCACATTAGCAGCAGTGTTCACCCTGTTAGGTTTTGGTCTTTTCGGTAAAACTCCTTTAAATAACCTTCCTATTATGGCAGGAGTCTGGATAGCAGCTCGTTTTGCCCGTAAAACTTTAGGCTCCTATAGCCTCATAGCTCTTTTCGGAACCGCTTTGGGCCCCTTAGTTACCTACCTTATGTTTGAAACTGCATTGCCCCTACCTCTCTCCATTCCTGTGGCAATTATGGCTGGCTTAGTTACAGGAATAATCCTCCCAGCTATTGCTGGCAGCATGTTACAACTACACCATGGCTACAACCTCTATAATATCGGCTTTAGCTGTGGATTTATCGGACTATTTGCCTCCTCTGCTCTGCGAGCCTCCAATCGGATGCAACCCATCTTTATCCTTTGGAATACTCAAAGACATGTAGTCTTAGTCGTCCTTATTCCTGCTGTTGTTATCCTCCTCTTTAGCGTAGGAATTATATCCTCGCATGGATCTCCCAAGAAACTCTTTACAGACACAAAAAAATTACAACGTTTAAGTGGAAGACTTCCCACTGACTATTTCGATGTTGTTGATTCAGGGGCTCCATGGCTAAACATGGGACTTTTAGGAATAGCTTCAGTCCTCTTTGTCCTCATCTCCGGGGCACCTTTCAATGGACCAGTTTTAGGGGGAATTTTCACTGTAATTGGATTTGGAGCCTTTGGTAAATCTCTCAAAAATTGTTGGCCGGTGGTTCTAGGAGTGTGCTTAGGAACCTGGCTGTTTGGGAAAACCCTTGCGGATCCCGGCCCTATCCTAGCAGCCCTCTTCGCTACTACGCTAGCCCCCATCGCCGGACAATTTGGCATAATCACGGGAATTATTGCCGGCTTCATCCACCTTATTGTGGTTGAATCGACAGCAGCTTGGCATGGAGGTCTGGATTTATATAATAATGGATTTGCTGGAGGCCTAACAGCCACCTTTCTCATTGCAATTTTACAGTGGTATCAGACAAATAGATCAAAGGAGGACTTTAAATCGTGAAACGTAAAGAAATTCTCAATCGTCTGATTGGAGAAGTCACAAACTTTCTCCTAGAAGACAACCCGCTTCGCCTAGTGGTTTCATTACACCAAGAGGATGATGGGGCTCATTTAAGTTTCTTTGATGATCGCAAACGTACTGAAGAAGAACTCGAAAGTATACGAACCTCTTTAAATCCAAAACATACCCGACCAGAATTAGCTGGTTATTATGGCATGATGGCCGGACACGACACATCATGGAAAGCACGATTGAATCTCATTGGATGGCAAATAAAAGGAGCCTCTGTCAAAAATAACGACAGTGGTTTACAAATTGATTTTTGGCTCGGTAGTGATGCCTTTAACCCAGACCATTTTACCATTGAAAAGGAAGATTGAGTTTACATATTACCGCTCATTCAAACATCTGTTAAAAAAATACAAAATCTATGTTTAAGCTCAATTAATCAACCTGCTTTTTACTGATTAGTGGTTTAATCATTCAGGCTATGTCGATGGGCGGTGAACTATACGTGAAAGTTTAGCAATTGCTGGCAGACTTAGAGATAACGAGTAGTTCTCAGAAAATGAAAACTTTGCCACACCAGGGGTTGTAAGTCGCTCGGTTAGTGAAGAGTTTATGCTTCATAACTAAAACGAATTTATTCATATACTCAAAACTACAAACGGTATTCTTATAAGCTCTTTGGAGTTGTGCGCTGCATTTCACGGAAAGCTGCCGGCGGGAGACCTGCAATTTTTTTAAACACTTTATTAAAATAATCATAGTTGTTAAACCCGACTAGCGGCACTATTTCTTTTATTGGCATGTCTGTTTCTTTTAACAGGCGCTTCCCTTCTTTGACTCGTATTTCATTTAAAAAGTTTGTGAATGTCGTACGATTAATTTCCTTAAAAATTGCACTAAAGTAGTTCGGAGAAAGATACACTGCCTTGGCTACATCTTCAAGCGTTAATGGCTGAGCAAAATATTTTTGGATTAACTCTTCAGCTCTACGTACTACTAAAATTTTTCGATCCGTCTTGTAGGAATGCTTTGTTACATCAGATTGTTGATTTACCCGATCTTTCAGCACGCTAATACTCAATTTTTGCAGATTATTACGCATTCGCATCCGCTCGTTTTCAAACTGAAGAATGCGTTCCTCTTTTTTAAACACTTCCGATTGCAAAAATATTTCATTTTCACGTGAGATGATATAGTTGGACATAAAAACAATAAGTTTTGTTGCTAATAACAATTGATCTTTATCAAAATGTTTGACTTGGAGATACCTATTATACAGGATCCGCTTTTGTCCCTCCGTGAGGGGCATCTTCTCCACCATTCGATTAAAAGTTTCACGTGAATGGGGTTCTGTTACCAGCTGACCGGTGAACATTGCTCCAAGAATCTCTCCTTTAAAGGATAATGGCACTGCTATGTTTAATAAGCCGGCATGACAGGTATAGAGACAATAGTCACTGCTCCTAGTTGCCCGTCCTAAGGCCTCTAGATCACTCTTTACACATGGCTCCATCCCCAAAAAAGACTGAACCAATCTACAATAACTATTTTTCTCATTTGGTGGATAAAAGTCGTAACTCTTAGAGCCTGTATAATAAAATGATAACCCAAGATTTGTCGTTTCGTAAAACAGCCGGCGTACATCTTCTAGGATGCTTAAATCTTTCAAAGAGAGAATTTGTTGATTTGCTAATACTACCTCCATAAGACTCCTCCTCATATCTTCCTATCCTGTATTATACCATGATGTATGCAGATAGATACCCTAAAGAAAATCTAGTCTTTATAAATAAATACGCCGTATATTGCCATAAAATTTACAGAGCATCCGTAGATTTTTACAGTTACAACCCCTGAATCCCGTGCTAGGATTAGCTTACGTGGGTACCGTAGATTTGCTCGCAAAGGAGGGTTTTATGCGTCACTTTGTTGAACTGTCTGGAACATTACAAAAACGGCTTTGGGGATATTACTCTTTGCCTGGTCTTGAAGGTATTATTCCTAATGTTGAAATTGAGACCCTTGCAACTGTCGAGCAAGATGGTTTTTTTGCTTCCAAAGTTTCGTTTTCAACTATTTCGGGAACCTATGTTGAGGCGGGCTCACACATATTGCCCCATGGCCGCCTCCTTGATTCCTATTCTTTGCCTGATTTTATCAAACCTTGCACAATCATTAGACTTCCTCGCCAGAAGCCACATTCTGTAATTCGGCGTGAGCTCTTAGAGAAGTATGCAGTTCAAATTAAACCAGGCGAGGCTCTTGTTATTGATACTGGTTGGGGGGCCATGTGGAATGAAGAGGGATATGTATTAACTTGTCCCACCTACGCCAATGATGCCATTGCATGGATCCTTGAGCAAAAACCAGGAATTCTTGGCGTTGATGTTCCATGCATTGAAGCATCGTGGAGTGAGGATAACGAACAAGAGAAGGGTGGATTGTTAGGGGAGTTGTTTGAAAATGAATCTTTACTCGTTGCCCCGCTAATCAATTTAAATAAGGTCATAGCCTCCACCGGGACTCTGTATTGCATACCAGTACCGGTTGAAGGGACATCGGGAGCCCCTGCACGGGTGTTCATCGAAACAGAAAAATAAATAGGATATATAAGGAAGGAGGAAATCCATGTCGCAAAAAAAAGCATCAGATTTTAGGTATAATACTGGAGAAACTAAGGTGCCATGGGCCGCAGTCGGGGAGAATTATAATACAGAAGATATTATGGCACTCTTGGGATTCTTGATGCAGAAAAAAAGTGAAGGGTATGATGAAGCGTTTGCTACCGTCAAAAAAGCAGTCGAAGAGCTCAATAAGTATGGTAAGCCACCAGGGAAACTCTCACTAGCTGGCAATGTAGCAGAGTTGGAAGAGGCTGCGGCTAAATATCTTGACACCAAATATGTTTCATTTATTACCAATGCTACTCATGGTTTTGAAATGGCTCTGAAGTATGTCAACCTTGGGCCTGGTGACGAGGTAATTGTACCAGCTATCACCTTCGCAGCTACTATGGCATACCCGCTAGGTGTAGGAGCTAAAGTGGTATTTGCCGATGTTGATCCCCGTACCGTTAATATGGATCCAAAGGATGTCGAACGCAAGATAACCAAAAAGACTAAGGCAATTATTCCTGTTCATATCGGAGGATGGCCTGTGGATATGGACCCAATTATGGAGCTTGGTAAAAAACATGATATTATGGTTCTAGAAGATGCCGCGCACGCTTTTGGAGGAGTCTATAAAGGCAAAAAACTTGGTACGATTGGAGATTTTGGTGCATTTAGTTTTCATGAAGTCAAAAACGTTACTTCTTTTGGTGAAGGTGGATTATTAGTTTGTACGAATGCGTTCGGCGAATACCTTCCTATGGAACGATTTTGCGGATTAGATTTTTCACGGAAAATCGAGAATTGGCTCTATGATGTTTCGGCATTGCCAGGGAAATATGGTTGGTTTGCAGCCGGAAACTATTCCTCAACCGAAGTGCAAGCACTGGGTTTAATCCGACAAATGGGGCGCATTGATGCTATCATCGAAAACCGTCGCAAGAGCGCTGAATACCTTACTAAACGACTTTCAGTAAACGATGCAGTCATCCCACAGCTTTTAGATACTGATGAGATAAAATCAACACATCACCTCTATCTGCTTCAGGTTGATCCAGCTAAAGCTAATGGAAATATTCAGATTCTCAAGAAAAAACTTGATGACCGTGGTATCACAAATATCCCACACTTTGGACCTCTATATAAATTTGATGTCCTGAAAAAGCTGGGCTATGATACCAAAGCAATTGAGAAATCCTGCCCTAACACCGAAGAAGTCTTCAACAACCGATTTACCCACCTGCCCATATATGGATTATCCAAAGAACAACTAGACTATATGGCAGACACTATTCTCGAATCAGTTGCAGAGATGCAAGAAGGAAAATAGGTTTTAAGGCGAGTGGTCGTATATGCGACCACTCGGAATTCAAGCGTTATGGTGATTGTTTATCATCATATTTCAAAAATGGAGGTTATCATGAAAAAAGGGTTGATCTTGGTCGTGGCGTTTATATTAGCTGCCACGATGGTATTCGGCGCTGGACAACAAGAGGTAGCAAAAGACAAATTAACATTTGCAGTTATTCCAATGTTTGTAGGGCATCCTTGGTTTGAACGGTGTGAATACGGTGCGAAGAAAGCCGCCGAAGATTTGGATATTAACCTTGTCTACTTAGGCCCAGAGAAAGCTGATGCTGCTCGACAGCTCGACATTTTCCAAGACCAAGTGAACAAGGGCGTGGATGCAATACTCGTCGCGGTATCAGAAGCCGATATGTGGGAAGTTCCCATTGCTAATGCCATTAAACAGGGTATTCCCGTTTTTGGATTTGATATCGGCGGGCCCGGCACAATTTGGTTGGCTTCTGGCTGGGAAACTGTGCAGAGTGGAATTAATATTGCTGAAGGTGTCGTGAAAGATATCGGAGGCAAGGGTAAGGTTGCTATTCTTACTGGAAGTTTAGGTTCGCCGTTCCTTGCTGCACGCCAGCGTGCTTCAGAGTCTGTTTTTGCCAAGTATCCTGATATTGAAGTGATAGGGGTATTCCCGACAGAAGACGACTATGAGAAAGCTTTAAGTGCCAGCGAATCGATACTACAAGCGAATCCTGATCTTGCTGGGTTTGCCTGCATGACTACAACTTGTGTACCAGCATCGGCCCGCGCAACAGAGAATGCCGGACTAGGTGGAAAGGTCTCGATTTGGGGTGTTGCCATGGGGCAACAGAACGCCGATTATGTCAAGCGTGGAACAGTTAAAGGTGGCTTGATTCTCGATTCAGGTAAGATGACCTATCTCGGTATGCAGATTGCTTACGATTATGTAACCAAAGATGGTAAGTTACCTACCGGTGGTGAAGAGTACGGCTGGGCCGGAAAGCCTGTGACCGTTGTTGCCGACAAGGCATCGTATGCTCCTGATGTTCTGCTTACTGCAGAAAATGTAGACGATTTCGAGTTTTAATCGATACTAAGATATATGGGGGTCTTTGCTTGGTTTCATCAGAGCCGGTGTGGTAGAGATCCCCATTTTGGTGAAAAAAATGATTGTAGTACAAAATGTATCGAAACAGTTCCCTGGAGTTCGAGCACTGGATGAGGTCTCTTTCAATGTTAAAAAGGGGCATGTGCATGGATTGGTGGGGGAAAACGGGGCTGGCAAAAGTACCATCGTAAAAATTCTCTCTGGTATCTATAGCGATTATGATGGAGAAGTCCTAATCGATGGTAAGCAAATTGAATTCCACTCTGTGCGTGATGCACGCGAAAGTGGGATCGCGACTATTTTCCAAGAACTTTCGGTTGTTAAAGATCTGAACATTGCAGAAAATATATTTTTAGGTCGCGAACCAATAAAGTTTGCGGGGGTGGTTGATTGTTCTTACATGTATCGGCGCTGTCGAGAAGTAATGGATTTCTTAGATGAACCTATGGATGTTGAAGGGAAAGTCGGGAATCTATCGGTTGCTTCGCAGCAAATCGTTGAAATCTGTAAGTCTTTAGTTTTGAATCCGAAGGTTATTATAATGGATGAGCCAACCTCTTCCCTAACCGAAAAAGAGGTTCTTCAACTTTATAAAATTGTTGATCAGCTTAAGGAAAGAGGAGTTACAATCCTCTACGTTTCGCACAAATTGACCGAAATTTTCAGAATTTGTGATGACATTACGGTGTTACGAGATGGGAAACACATTGGTACTGTACAAACGCAGGACACAGATACCAACCAGATTATTCAAATGATGGTTGGGCGGACACTCAAAATGCTTTTCCCTGAGCGGTCAGTCAAGCCCAGTAATGAAATTTTGATGTCGGTACGCAATGCAACGCGTACAGGTGAGTTTGAGGATGTCTCCTTTGACCTCCATAAAGGTGAAATTCTTGGATTTGCTGGTCTCATTGGTGCAGGCAGGACGGAGCTTGCCAAGGCATTATTTGGTGCGACCAAATTAGAACAAGGCAACGTAAGCATCGCGGGAGAAGAGTTTGGCCATTTTTCCCATCCTAGAGAAGCTTTTGACAAAGGACTCTCCTATTTGCCCGAAGATCGTAAAGGAGAAGGACTACTTTTGCAGTCTTCCATCAAAGAAAATATGACTTTAGCAATTCTCAAGCGGTTGCACCTTTTTAGATGGCATAGTGAACGTCGTGAACGTGAATTAGTTGACAAATATGCTGATGATCTTCAGGTGAAGATGGTTGGAATTGACCAGATAGTCGAAATGCTCAGCGGTGGGAACCAACAAAAGATAATTGTAGCTAGGTTACTCATGACAGATACTGAGGTCTTTATTTTTGACGAGCCGACACGAGGAATCGACGTTGGAGCAAAATATGAAATCTATAAGATTATGAATGAGTTGACGGAACAAGGAAAGGGAATTCTTTTTATCTCTTCTGAGCTTCCCGAAGTTATGGGAATCTCTGATCGTATCGCCTGTATGCGCGAAGGTCGGCTGGTTAAGGAGTTCACTCATGACGACGTGGGTCCAGAAGCTATAATGAGAGTTTTAGCGGGGGGAGATGCATAAATGATACCAAAAAGAAAACTTCGCAATATTCTGCAGATACGAGAAATTCCGTTATTAATTTTTGTTTTAATTCTCTCTGCCTTTTTTGCTTTTACTATTGAAGGATTTATGACATTGAAAAACTTCGAAGTCATTTCTCGGCAAATCACCACCGTCGGTATTGTTTCGATTGGGATGACATTAGTCTTAGTTACTGGTGGTATCGATCTTTCGGTCGGGGCCATGCTCTCATTTGCCATAAATATTGGTGGTTTGTTGATTATAAGAGGTATTCCGATCTATGCTGCCTATCCTTTCATCCTTTTGCTAGGAGCCATATTAGGGGCTATAAATGGTTTGTTGATTGTGTGGGTTAAGGTTCCGGCAATTATTGTCACTCTTGGAACAATGAATATTTTCCGTGGAGCCATCATGGTCATTACGAAGGGAAAGTATATTACCTCAATACCTCAGTCCTACTCATGGATAGGGACGGGTTATACTCCGTTCATCCTTTTTGTTGTACTCTTAATTTGTTTTGAGTTTGCCCTCCGTAAGATGCAGTTTGGTAGAAATATTATTGCAATTGGTAGTAACGAACAATCAGCTATTTATAGTGGAGTTCCAGTAAATAAATTTAAAGTTATCGTCTACATCCTAAGCGGAACCTTATCAGCATTGGCTGGTATCATATTCATTGGTCGTTCAGGCTTTATCCAACCACAAGCTGGGATTGGGTATGAGATGAGCTCAATTGCGGCCGTCGTAATTGGGGGAACCTCGATTTATGGAGGTTCGGGAACTGTGATAGGAACTTTCCTCGGTTCTCTACTTATGGGGCTCATCCTAGCAGGTATTACCATGCTAGCAGTGAACGCCTACTGGCAGGGAGTTATCAATGGTTTATTGATAATTTTGGCGATTTCATTTGATACGATCCGCCAAATGAGGAGGCGTTAATATGGCATCTAAACCCATGTTTAACATAAAACGAAAGGTACCGGTTTCCTTACTTGGCCTTATACTTTTTAATGTTGTCTTGTTTGTTGGTCTATCGTTCCTTTCGCCAACGTTCCTCACGATCCGAAATATCCAATCTCTCATGTTGCGGATGAGCGAATTGTCCATGCTGACACTAGCTCAGACATTAGTAATGATTGGTGGTGGTATGGATCTAACGGTTGGGTCTGTAATGGCACTTTCAGGTGCGATTGCTGGCATGTTATTTAGAGCAGGATTTAATCCAGCTACTGTGCTTGTTTGTGCCTTACTCGGAGGAGCATTGGTTGGTTTTTTGAATAGTTTTTTAGTAGTACATTTGAAAATTCAATCATTTATAGCCACAGTTGCAACGAACACAATCATCCGTTCCGTTGTATACCTCTTGCTGAAAGGGCGAGTTCTTAGTGCCTTCCCAAAATCGTATGTATCCCTTGGCTCATCGTACGTGTTAGGTTTTCCCATTCTGTTTTTGGCGGTAATCGCAATTGCGGTAGCCCTTCATTTATTGCTTCGCCGAACGGCCCTAGGTCGTTCTATCTATGCCGCTGGAGCTAATGAACAGTGTGCCCATATATCAGGAATTCATGTTAATTATGTGAAGTATTTTATTTTCACGATGAGTGGAATCCTATCTGCTATTGGTGGAATTATGTATACCATGCGAATTGGTGCCATTATTCCTGATGCTGGCCTGAATTCACCTTTAGAAGTGGTTACTGCTGTTTTGATCGGGGGAGCATCGGTCCGGGGCGGTAAGGGTTCTGTATTGGGTTCCCTGCTGGGTATCTTAGCTATGTATGTCTTGCTGAATGGGTTTAGCCTTCTTGGACTCAGCTCTTTCTGGGAAGTGATTATGCTAGGTGTCGTACTGATAGCTATTGTGGGGCAAGGAAACAAGAAACAAATAGTGAAGATGTCACGATTTTCACGGCGTAAAGCGTTGTAATAGGCTAGCGGAGGAATAGATGAAAAGATTAGCGGGAGCCCATGCCTTAGTTACTGGCTCTGGTGGGGGAATTGGACGTGCCATTGCTCTGGCTATGGCCCGAGAAGGAGCTCGTGTTACCGTACATTATGCCCATAATAGTAAGGGTGCGGATAGTACAGTTGATGAGATTGTTAAATCTGGTGGTCAGGCATTTGCTGTCAAAGCTGATATCGCTGAATCTGCCCAAATACAAGCGTTACACACTGAGGCTGTTAAACAATTCGGTCCAGTTACCATACTGGTTAATAATGCCGGGATTGGGGCATTGCATAGTGTTGACCGGATAACCGAGATTCTCGATGAGGATTGGGATGAGGCAATGGCGGTAAATGTCACTGCGCCCGCTAGATTGTGCAAGCTTGTTTTACCTCAGATGGTAGCTGATCGCCAAGGTGCGATTGTAAATATTTCTTCTATTCGAGGTATGTTGGGTAACCCCAACCTAGCCGCTTACTGTACCAGCAAAGGAGCTTTAGCTCTTCTTACACGTCAGCTTGCCTGTGATTATAGTCCTTTTAATGTCCGTATCAACTGTATTTGTCCTGGTTTTGTCTATTCAGAGATGTTTGCTTCATATTTGAATAAGCAGGAAGATCCTGATGAGGCTTTAGCAATTTTCTCGGGTATGGCACCAATGAATCGCGTGGGTCGTCCTGAAGAGATAGCCGATGCAGCAGTCTTCTTTGCCTCTCAAGAGGCCTCTTTCATCACGGGGGTTGTTTTTCCCGTTGACGGTGGTTATACAGCCGCTGGTGCAAGGAGTGTTCTGTGATGTTAAAAAGATTTGTCGATAAAGTAGCGGTAATCACTGGGGCGTCACAGGGAATTGGTTTTTCGATTGCAGAAATTTTGGCTACTGAAGGGGCCATCGTTTATCTGGTAGATATTGATAAAATACAAGGTGAAGTAGCCGCAAAAACGTTGGTATCCAAAGGTTTACGAGCCCATTTTATTGCTTGTGATATAACAAGTGAAAAGGCCCTTCAATCAATGGTTTCCCAAATCAAAGAAGAGGCAGTCCATGTGCTTTGCAATAATGCAGGAGTTGAACTTAGCAAAGGAGTTGAGACCACGACCATAGAAGAATGGGATCTGGTGAGCAATGTAAACCTGCGAGGACCATTTATGGTTACTAAAGTTTTGTTGCCACTTTTAGAAGTAGCCAAGGGAGCAGCAATAGTAAATACCGCTTCTATCTCAGGACTCGTAGGGTGGCCAGAGTCGATGGCTTATTGTGCCTCCAAAGGTGGCGTGGTGATGTTAACCAAGCAAATGGCTTGCGATCTAGCCGTCAAACAGATCCGTGTTAATTGTATTTGTCCGGGAACTACGCGCACGCCTATGATTGAACGGTTAATTGGTAGTGGCCCCGAAGCGGAAAAAGAGGCTCACGATATCGCCGAGCGTCATCTCTTAAAGCGATTTGCCGAACCTAGAGAGATCGCACAGGCGGCTGTATTTCTTGCCAGTAAGGAAGCTTCGTTTGTGACTGGGGCAGTGTTGCCCGTTGATGGTGGTTATACAGCGAAGTAAAAGCGATGTATTTTGAAGGAGGAAATTACTATGAAACGAGTTAAGTATGGGTTGATAGGATTTGGGGGAATTGCAGAAAATCGGATTGCCAAAGAGGGCTTCGCTTTAGATACAACAAGGTTTACTCCCCACAAAGATGCTGAATTAGTTGTGGCATGGGATCCAAATTCTGACCGTGCATCAGCTGCAAAGGCTTTAGGTATCGCTTGGGCTGAATCTGCAGAATCTATTTTACGCGATAAAGAAATAGAAGCAATAGTGATTGCATCCAATAACCGCACCCACGCGGAGTGGGGAAAGGCCGCCCTCGAAGCAGGCAAACATATTTTGATTGAAAAACCAGCAGGAGTTACAGTTGACGAGGTCTCTACATTATACGAGTTAGCTAAGAAAAAGAATTTAAGTTTTGGCGTAGACCATATGATGACTAAGAATAGTTATAATATTATTGCGCGCAATCTTATAAGAGATAAGGTAATAGGGGATGTGGAGTCGGTTGTGTTGCATATGGAGTTTCCGTATGGAATGGTAGAAGAAGAAGCACGGACTTGGCGGTGTGCCGATCCATTGGAGCTTGGTGGACCAATAGGGGATGTCGGAAGTCACTGTTTCTATATGGCTGAATTTCTTCTCGATTGTAAAATAACTGGTGTTAGCTGTGTCTATACCCCTAAGAAATTGAGCTTTGCAGTTGAAGATGGTGCTTATATCAAGTTCACCACCGATGTAGGTGTTGATGGTCTAGCTAGAGTCGCATTTGATCAAAAAAGAGGCTCCCTTGATGGAACAATGAAAAATCTTGGGTATGAAGTGTACGGTACTCGCGGATTTATTGAAGGAAAAGGAGTGATGTTTCAACTTTCTGGTCATAATGATGAGCCGGTTAAATTGTCCCTATCCTCATGTATTGATGGAGTGCCAGAGGAACATCATCCTGATGAGATTCCTAACATCTACGCGAGCCAAATAAGCGAGCACGCCCATTCAATCCTCGAAAATAAGCCCCTAAGTGGGGAAGATGCACTCAGAAATTTACAACTTATACTACTTTCACATGAATCTGCTGTTGAGGGTGGACTCGAGAAGCGCCTTTAAAAGACCAAAAACCAGGAGGTTTTCAATGAAAGGGTATTCACAAAGAGTAATGGCTATGCAAAGTTCCCCAATTCGTCGCTTACAACCCTATGCCTTGCAAGCAGTCGCTGAGGGTGTCAAGGTGCTATACGGGAATATTGGTCAACCCGATATCTCTACTCCAGTGGCCTTTGCTGAGGGTGTGGTTAATTTTATAAAGAACCCACAGGCTTCAGATCCGCTAGCTTATGGACCATCTGAGGGACTTCCAGCATTCAAGGAAGCATTTGCCGCCTATCTTCGACGGAACGGTATCGATATTTCTGCTGAACAGGTATTTGCTACATCTGGGGCCAGTGAAGCCTTATTACTTGTTTTAATGGCGTTGTGTGATCCGGGGGATGAAATTATCATCCCTGAGCCTTTTTATACCAATTATCGTACGTTCTGTGCGATGGCTGGGGTTACTGTTGTTCCCATTACATTAGACTGGGACTCAGGTTTCGGCTTCCCTAGTATAGAGGCTTTCGAAAAGGCTATAACTATTCGAACTCGTGCTATTCTCAACTGTTCTCCCAATAACCCAACCGGTTCGATGTTTACTCGTTTACAGATGAAACAATTACTTGAACTTTGTGTTGCAAAGAATCTTTATCTGATAAGTGATGAAGTATACCGTGAGTTTGTCTATGATCAAGAGCCTTTTAGCGTGATGCAGTTGCCACAGAGCGCGACGCATGCTGTAATGATTGACAGCCTTTCTAAACGCTATAGTGCCTGTGGGGCCCGAATTGGAATGATAGTCAGCAAGAACTTAGAACTTTTGCAGCAAATTTTGAAGATGTCACAAGCTAGATTATGTCCACCAACACTCGAACAGATGGCTGCTATTCCCTTAATAGAGAGAAGTGATCAGGATATCATTCATATGCGAGAAATCTATCGAAGCCGAGTAAAGGTTTTATGTGATGGCTTAGGTTCAATAGAAGGAGTTTCTTGTCATCGACCCAAAGGTGCATTTTATACCATGGCAAAGCTCCCTGTTGATGATACTGATAAGTTCGCCCAGTATATGGTTTCTTCGGTCCGCTTAGAGGGCAAGACATTGCTCGTTGCACCAGGGGGTGGGTTCTACCTTTCTCCTGGGTATGGGCAAGATGAAGTACGAATGGCGGCAGTAATGGACGAAGAGAGTCTCTCTGTTGCTGTTAAGATATTGGCTAAGGCCTTAAAGAGTTATAAGGGTTGATGATTGAGAATAATTGAAAAATGTACCGGCTCTTAATCCGAAATTTTTCTGTAGTAGTAATCCTCTTTAGATAAGATACTAGCGGTTCTCGCTTTGATGTTACAGCCACCTTTCTCATTGCAATTTTACAGTGGTATCAGACAAATAGATCAAAGGAGGACTTTAAATCGTGAAACGTAAAGAAATTCTCAATCGTCTGATTGGAGAAGTCACAAACTTTCTCCTAGAAGACAACCCGCTTCGCCTAGTGGTTTCATTACACCAAGAGGATGATGGGGCTCATTTAAGTTTCTTTGATGATCGCAAACGTACTGAAGAAGAACTCGAAAGTATACGAACCTCTTTAAATCCAAAACATACCCGACCAGAATTAGCTGGTTATTATGGCATGATGGCCGGACACGACACATCATGGAAAGCACGATTGAATCTCATTGGATGGCAAATAAAAGGCGCCTCTGTCAAAAATAACGACAGTGGTTTACAAATTGATTTTTGGCTCGGTAGTGATGCCTTTAACCCAGACCATTTTACCATTGAAAAGAAAGATTGAGTTTACATCTCAAAAAAACGCATATAAACTTCTCATATGTACTAAGCCCAATAAAAGGGGGACTAGAAGCACAATGCAGTGTAAAAAGAAACCACAACGCCTATTCATCGGATTTACATTTATTTGGTCGTTTATATTTTGGGGATTAAGTATTTTTTTAGCCCTAAAAGGAAACATTGAGCTCCTAGAAAGTGGTGCTCTATTACAGGCAATCCTCCATAATAATATTGAAAGAGAAGTGCGTACCATAACTATACTAAACACATTGGCTGGCTACGGGCCTCTGCTAGCAGCTATCTTTATAACAATATATATGCCAACAACCAGAAAGCACTTTACCCATAGATTCAAGTTCAACACACCATTTAGATACATATTGCAAATAATCGGCCTTTTTTTATTGATAACCATTATTCCTGCCATACCACTTTTTATTTCCAAAGGATTTAGCACTGCTCCTACCTGGTCACTACTCGGGTTTTCCTTGTTGTTTTTTGGCTATCAGTTTATTACAGCAGCCACGGAAGAAATTGGATGGCGTGGTTATTTGCTCCCAACTATGCTTCAAGAAAAGACCCCTTGGCAAGCAAGTCTAAGAATTGGCCTTATTTGGGCGTTATGGCATACCCCCATTATATTATATGTATTCTATACGCAAGGTTTGCCAGTTTTTCAGATCATTATCTCTTTTATTGGCTTCATAGCAGGCACAATCGCCATGGCAACTGTTCATACTTATTATTATTTAAAGACAAAAAATATCCTCTTTAACATGTTCATTCATGCAATAGGCAATACCTTTCCCATGCTAGCAGGACTAGTGATTGCTAGTTCATATGAAATATCCGTCGCTGTTCAAATCCTACTTTGGGTCTTTGTCTTTATCATCACTAAAAAAAATAAAGATCTTTTTGACACCCTACAGGAGCTTTAACCCTCGCTAAGAAAGAATGTACCAATTTGAGAAGAACTGATTATAAGGTGGGCACTCTTTTTTTATCGTAACAAAATAAAAAATTTTCTTAGAGATTAAAACAAACTACCTCTTGGTTGTCCTAAGTACCGTTTAATTTGGGGCAATCTCTTAAAACCAGAATGTTGCCTATACATTTTTATGAATTCAATCTTGCTATACAACAAGTTTACTGATTCTACCCTTCATCAATATTTCATCGTTTTGCCGAATATTATTAACGCTCTTACCAAGTTTTATTTCTTCATTTGATGACAATATAGTGATGCTTAGCTCCCTATTATCATAAAAGAATCGGTAAACCCCTATTGGTTAACATAACATTTTGCGATAAACTACCTATCAAATAAGATAAAAGGAAAAGGTCATGATAGGTTTTATTATTATTGTTTCTATTGGAGCTTTAGTGTTTGCCGCCATCAACTTCTATGGCGTGAAAAAGAAAAAAGCTGGTACAGATGAAATGCAACAAATTGCCTCTTCTATAGCAGAAGGGGCAACAGCCTTTTTAGTGTTGGAGTATTCAATCATTATAAAAGTTGTGGCCCTTATTGCTGTATTGCTGGGAGTTGTTGTCTCTGTATCAAGTGCTTTTGCATTTGTCCTTGGAGCTACAATGAGTGCCTTAGCAGGATGGATTGGCATGAATATAGCAACAATTAGCAACGTGCGGGTCTCAAATGAAGCACGCCTAACCAAAAGCTTAGGCAAGACTCTACGAGTTGCCTTCAGAGGAGGATCTGTAATGGGCCTCTGTGTGGGGGGCTTTGCACTGCTTGGTCTCGCCATCGTCTACCTGGTTTTTGGTATTTTATTCAAACAAGTATCACCTGAAAACCTCACCTTCCGCTCTAATTGGCTAGGAATATCTGATATCCCCTTCACTATGACGGTAAGTGCATACGCTCTAGGATGTTCCATCATAGCGATGTTCAACCGTGTTGGTGGAGGTATCTTTACAAAAGCCGCCGATATGGGAGCTGACTTGGTAGGAAAAACAGAAGCGGGCATTCCTGAAGATGACCCTCGCAACCCCGCAACTATTGCTGATAATGTAGGAGACAATGTCGGAGATGTAGCTGGTCTTGGATCGGACTTACTCGAAAGTTATGTCGGCTCTCTTGTTTCTGCAATGATCTTGGCCGCATATATCTTCTTTTCCGATGGAGATATTCCAGTATCACTGGTTTCAAAGCTAATTTATGTACCACTGCTTGTCGCCGCAGTTGGAATCCTCTCCTCAATGATTGGAATTCTCTTCTTGTTAGTGAAAAAAGTATCTTCTAATCCCCACAGAGAGCTCAATGCCGCAACCTTTATGGGTGCAGGATTGACTATCATCTCGTCGGGCCTGGTCTCATATTTTGTCTTCAGGACAGAGGATCTTAGCTCTATTGATTTCGCCTTTGGTGCACTCTCTCCATGGGTGTGTGCAGTACTTGGTATTATAAGTGGCATAGTCATTGGCCGAATCGCTGAATACTACACTAGTTATGATTACAAACCAACCTTAAAAATAGCTGCAAGCTCCCAAGAAGGTGCCGCTCTCACTATTACTGAAGGAATGAGTGTAGGTATGGTCTCTGTAATTGCCCCAGTTCTAATCCTTGGCACTGCCATCATTGCCGCCAATGTAACTGCTGGCCTATATGGAGTAGCGATGGCAGCTATTGGCATGCTAAGCTTTGTGACAGTCACAGTCTCAGTTGATACATTTGGACCAATTGCCGACAATGCTGGAGGCATAAGCGAGATGGCTAAATTACATCCTGATGTTCGTCACATCACTGACAAACTTGATGCAGTCGGAAACACCACCGCTGCCATTGGAAAGGGATTTGCAATCGGATCAGCTACCCTAGCAGCACTCTCGTTGTTCTCCTCCTATCTCTATGGGCAAGCTGGTGAAAACGTGGTTCACGGCTCAAGTATGATGCTGAATATGATTAATCCACTAACTCTGGTTGGTGCTTTAGTTGGAGCAGCCCTGCCCTACCTATTTAGCGGCCTTTTAATCGAAGCAGTGGCCAATGCTGCCCGTAAAATGGTGCAAGAAGTTAGACGTCAGTTCAAGGCCGACCCTGGAATCATCCAAGGGACTTCACTCCCTGATTACAAAACATGTATTAGCATCAGTAGTGCCGGAGCTTTATCTGAAATGAGACTACCCGCTTTAATTTCAGTTGCAACCCCCCTAATCTCAGGATTTCTATTTGGTGCGGAGTTTGTTGGAGGCCTGTTAATAGGAACGACCCTCTCTTCTGTAATGTTAGCGCTCTACACAGCTAACGCAGGAGGGGCTTGGGATAATGCTAAGAAATATGTGGAAGATGGTCACTATGGTGGTAAAGGCTCAGATGCCCATAAGGCTGCCGTTGTTGGCGATACAGTGGGAGACCCACTCAAGGATACAGTTGGCCCTTCTTTAGATATACTGATTAAAATTATGGCAATTGTTTCTGTGCTTGCGGTTTCAATTTTCAGTAAATATAATGTATTCTCGCTTCTAGTAAAATAAAAAGAGGAGTGTTCAGATGATTTATTATTATGTGGTATTTTTTCCTATTGAAGCCATGATAGCTTCACAGCTCGATCCAAAGACTTTTGGCTCGTACATGGCAAGAGGATCAAAAAAAGGCTCTGCAGAACAACTAATATTTGCAGAAATAGAGCCTGGTTTTGGAGACTATTTTGATTGGGAATTTGCAAAGAAAAACTGTGTACCTCACGCAGATGGAAGGAAAAAACATTCCCTTTACCTCTCAATCTACCGTGTAATAGAACACATCCCCCTTGTTCAATACAAGAATATTCATTTGGTCAACAAGGACGGTAGTACTCTCCCGCTTTCCCAAGAACCGTATCGCGACCCGGCTAATTGGGACGGTTATGGACTATACAAAGAGCACTGCCCTGTCCACCCCTTCATTGCTAGTTCCTTGAAACCAAAAGATTTAGCTGATTACATCATCAATGATACAGAGAAAAAGATAACCGTTCCTGCAATTATTTTTAGCGATGTAAAACGTATTGACTACAGTGAGAAGGAGAAGACCGGCAATATTGGTAATATGTTTGATCGAGATCTCGACCATCTGCTTGACTGTATTGACATGGTTAAGAATCAAGAGGGTAAGATCACAAAAACTATAGATCGCTCTTTTGACTCCAAATTCAGTTATCAGATAGTAGATACAGGATTTTATATTGCCAAGGGCAAGAGCATCCTTTTCTACCCAATGCCAACTAGAGAAGCTTTGAAAGAGATTGATTATGATTGGGGTAAAAGCGCCAACATTTTCTCGTAAGTTTTCTAATCTATAAATTTCTAATCAGGCCCTCTGGATTCTCTCCAAGAGGGCCTTTTTGCTCTACAAAATAACACCTTAGTACTTTCTTACTCCCACTCAATGGTCCC
>JAQVOO010000160.1 GCA_028702575.1 Sphaerochaetaceae bacterium | reverse complement strand
CTGAATACTTGGATTTGGTTCGTGCTGAATATGAAAAAAGACGTGATTTTATAGTTCAAGAATTACATAACATACCAGGGGTGGTTTGTAGTGCGCCAAAAGGAGCTTTTTATCTGGTAGCTCAATTACCAGTAGAAGATGCCGAAGATTTTTGTATGTTTCTTTTGCGCGATTTTCAATTAAATGGTCAAACGGTGATGTTAGCGCCAGCCGAAGGGTTTTATGTGACACCTGGATTGGGGCGTAATGAGGTTCGAATCGCCTATGTCCTTAACACTGTTGACTTAAGACATGCTATGGTTTGTCTTAAAGCTGCTTTGCAAGCGTATCACATATAATTTATTGGTATAGTGTAACCTTTAGGGGGTTCCAATTGCCTACTTAGTGTTGGAATAACTTGTTGCGTATCAATTTAGGATGGGGTATGCTGTAAGGCAGTAGAAATGAAATAACTGCGAGCGTGCTCGTGTTAAGACATAGGGGTAGGAATGGTTAAGCGACTAGTACGCCGGGGTCTGTTAGTTTTAGTTGATATAGCAATTTTGTATGGTTGTGCCTTATTCGCCTCTTTCGTGGTTTCTTCCAACCTAGTCTTCATCAAAAGTCATCTGGCAGTTACACTTTTATTCATATGTTTACAAATTCTATTTTGTTTTTCATTTCGTCTTTACCATATCCGTATAGTCGATAGTTCTTTGGATTTAGTTGTTCGTGGAGCTAGTGCATTAACCTTATCAGCACTGATTATCTTAGTATTTATCTTAATCGGAACCAAAGATTTTATCTATGCCTTTCGCCTGATGAGTGTCTATACAGCTTTCTCTTTACTGATCTTGTTAGGTTATCGCATTATCTATCGGGTGGTACTGTCTTACCATGTACGCGGATCGTCAACTGGGAACGGATACCCTAAAACAATAATCTATGGGGCAGGAGAAATTGGATTACAGCTAACTCGACAGTTCTATAAGAAGAAATTTCCCTTTCGTATCTTGGGTTTTATTGATGATGACACTAGCAAACAACACTCGCTGGTCGGCGGCGTTTCTGTTCTGGGGACACTCGATGACCTCGAGGTCCTTTTGCGTTCTTTGCAGGTCGAAGTGCTCATTATTGGCATTACCGATTTATCGAGTGCAAAAATGCGCAAGACGTTAGATATTGCAGAGCGTTTTAGTGTAGAGGTTAAGATTATTCCCTCATTGTTCGAGATGGAACAGGGGCGAAAAAGCGTTGCTGATATCCGTTCAATTAATTTTGATGATTTGTTAGGACGTAGCCCCATAACATTCGATCGAGCTCCCATTAAAAAGATGGTCTTTGGTAAACGGGTCTTAATAACTGGAGCTGGGGGATCAATAGGGAGTGAGATTTCACGACAATTACTGGAGTATCAACCAGAGCAGTTACTCTTGCTCGATATAGATGAGACTGAGATCCATGACCTCTCTTTGCGCCTCCATTCCTATCGGGCAGCCTATTCCAAGGACATTATGCCCATTGTCTGTGATGTGCGTAACTTAGCAAAAGTTGAGCGGGTGTTTAAAAAATATCGTCCTGAGATTATCTTCCATGCCGCAGCTTATAAGCATGTGCCAATGATGGAATACTATCCAGAAGAGGCTATTCGAACTAATATCGGCGGCACCTATAACGTATTTAGCTCTGCAGTGAAGTATGAAGCTGCCCGTTGTATCTTTGTCTCTACCGATAAAGCAGTGAATCCAACAAATGTCATGGGAGCAACTAAACGAGTAGCTGAAATGGTCAGTAGCATGCTGAACAATGAAAAAACAGAGATAGTCTGCGTTCGATTTGGCAATGTCCTAGGAAGCCGCGGGTCGATGTTGCCGCTATTTTTAGAGCAAATGCGTGCTGGCTTGCCCATTACTGTTACTGATAAGCGTATAATTCGTTATTTCATGACTATTCCTGAAGCAGTAAGTTTAGTATTCCTCGCTGGAGCGCTCGGTAATGGCGGGGAAGTAATGGTGCTCGATATGGGAGAACAGGTTAATATCTACGACTTTGCTAAACGATTGGTGAAATACTTTGGTGATGGCCGCAGTGAAGTCGTAATTACCGGACTCCGGCCAGGGGAAAAACTCTACGAAGAGAAGTTGAATGATAAAGATAAAACAATCCCTACCGATAATCCTAAGGTTTTTAAAGCAATTGTAAATGGTACCCTCGAAAAAGAAGTTTTCGCCACGATTATGGACTCGATCTATACTATGGAGCCGTCCCAGTTAGTGCAGATTTTATGTGATCTGGTGCCTGAATTTACCTACCAAGGTCCTGTATCAATGGATATGCTTCCATGAAAGCCTATTGCCTCTATTGCAAAACAGGATCAGAAGAAAAGCTGGTGTATCTATTGAAAAAAGATATGCGTGATTACCTCAATATGGAGTTAGATGTAATTTTTCCCACTAGGATAATGAACCAACGTAAGCGAGGAGTTTGGAAAAAGGTAGTTCAACCGTTGCTGCCGGGGTATATGTTCTTGTATTTACCCGATGATGTGCTTTTTCCGGTTTTCATCATTAAACAAGAACGTGATGCTTATAAAGTGCTTCGTTATTCAGATGGATCTTTGGAATTAAAGGATGCAGATCGCCAATATGCGAACTGGGTTTACAATCATGGTGGGCTCCTTAAGCCTAGCACTGTGGTGTATAAAGAAGGTAACTTGGTTAAAGTGCTCGATGGTCCCCTCAAAGATATGGAAGGGAAAATTGTTAAATTGGATCGGCACCATAAAAGAGTAGTTGTGGGGTTTATGTTTGCAGGCAAAGAGAGACGGGTGAATTTGAGTGTAGAAGTAATCGATCTAGCCCCAGGAGAAGAGATTCCCAAGGGTTAGTGGACCTATCAGCGAGGTTTAATATGTTTCCCTCTGAGCAGAGAGAAAAGTTGGACCCGGTTTGAGACCTTCAGTTTGCTGTAAATATTTTTAATGTGCGTTTTGACTGTATTAGTTGAAATAAATAGATGTTCAGCAATTTCGTGATTTGTTTTTCCCTGTACAAGTTGTTCTATAATCTCTTCTTCTCGTGAAGAGACTCCCTTTTGCGCTAAAAATCCTTGGGGGATTCCTTCTTGTAGGAACGGTACCTCATAATCTTGAAAGTAACGACGACTAATAAATAGATAGAGATAGACGACAAAGACGGCAAAACTCAAAAAAGCTAATTTAAAGGTATGTTCATCAAAGAAGATTAAATCGAGAGGGAAAGTTATAATGAGCGGTAGGAATGTTGCACTAATACCCTTTAATAGACTTTCCTGTTCCCAGCCCGAAGCTTTTTTACGAAAGATGAGAGAAGTTATACCGTGGGCCACCATTAGCATACTGGCGCTAAAGAAGTGGTAGCCAAAAGTTAAGTTCATAGCAATTACCCAATTTCCTTGACTCTCTCCAATAATAAAAAAGAGACTTAAGATAAGGAAAAAGGCTACGATAACCACTATTATAAAGTTTCCTATTTTTCGTTGATCTGGAGAGATTGGGAGTAGGGCAATTAAGTAGCGACTCATCATAAATAAAAGTGCGGTGGTAAGCAGGATCGAAGATAGGGTGATCCAAAGGCAGAAAACTTCATAGGTTTTTCCTGAAAGCTGTTGGGGTGGATAGACCCGGTGCACATACGTCATGAGCATCATCAAACAAATTTGCAGGCAAAGGGGTGTTAACACTAAGAGAAAGTCTTTGGTATAAGCATCCCGGGCTCTGATATGCAACAAAATACATAAACAAGTTATAGAGAGCACAAGGGCGGTTACTGCAAACAAAAGGATATCTCCGATGATAAACACGATCCATCTCCTTGAGGGGTTTATTGGAGCTTAGTTTACCATAATGGGTACTTGATGCCTATAGGAAGAAGAGGTATATCCCTGATTGCATTCCTATTTCTCAGGGATATTAGGACGAAATTTCTGTAAATCTGGGAGAATAAAACCATATGGAAAATCGTATTGTTGGGCTTTATGGAAAACATTATTCATGCCAAAAGGACCAACTTTACCCCGTATAATGAGGTCTCCATCCTGTACCCAGCACTCACATGAATACGTGCGGCCGGAACGGGGATCGAGGATCCTACCGCCCAGCCATCTAGTACCACCTGGTTGAAGATTCCAGAAAATGTCTATAGTGAGTAATAAAGGTTGCTCGGGAAGTTTATGTACCTGCTGATTAGGATTATACATTGTGTCGATGAGTTCTCCTGTTTTCTCATCGTAGCCAACAACGACTCGACCATATAATAAGTTATTATGCTCATAGACAGCAATAACTGAAGTCGTAAATCCTTTTTTAGAATCTACACTTTTCCAAAAACCAATCGCATCGGTGAGTTCTCCGGCTACGAGCAAAGGAGAACCCAATACAATTATAATGAATAACACTAGTGATAGCTTGTTTTTAGTCATGAGGTGTCCTTTTTAGAAAAGGTAGCTTATTCCTAATTTTAATGCATCATTATCCTTCCAAGTCTCGAATATACTCTCCTTTCCCCCTCCAATTGAACCAAAGACTCTTGCGTTAGCTTTAAAGACCAAGTCATCGGTAATGTTCCAAGTAACTGATGGTAACAGAGCATATCCGTGCGTCTCAATCTGATAAGTCCCAGCTAGGCGAATAACAACCGTATCTCGAGCTAAAGGAATTTCCATCGCAGCAGTCAAAGTATTCATATAACGCTTACCAGCTGAAGATTGGGCTGCTTGCATGTTGTCAGCATTCAAAGCTGCTAATGGAGAAGAGTCATCGTAGTCCATAATGTAATGACCATTATAGGTCAGTGTCGCATAGGTGCTAGTGCCTGGAACGAGTAGACCTACTCCCGCTAAATAGACCCATTTATTGTTGTATTTACCCATCTCAGTGCCCTTCATATCTTCACTTAACCAAAAGCCACCTTCAGCCATAAAGGTTAATGGACCAGTGATAAAGGTCGCTTCGGCACCAAAGAGCTGTGCACGGGTGAAGTCAATCTTAATAGTACCAGAAGGAGGTGTTGCAG
>JAQVOO010000159.1 GCA_028702575.1 Sphaerochaetaceae bacterium | reverse complement strand
ATACTTGACCAAAAAGGGAGCGAAGTTATTACAATTCTTCCTACCGACACTTTGGCACAAGCAATTCTAAAATTAACCCAGCATCGCATTGGTGCGGTACTTGTTTTGGATGCGCAAGGGGTAATTAAAGGGATTTTGAGTGAGCGCGATATTATTAAACATTTAGCTGGGCGGATAGAACTATCTACCACTGTTCCAGTATCGGATGTTATGACTAAGGGTGTTACCTATGTAAAACCACACCAAAGTTTAGAAGAATGCCTTCAACTCATGACAACCGGTCGGTTTAGGCATCTGCCTGTAGTTGATAACGATGCCGTGGTAGGAATTGTCTCTATTGGCGATGTAGTAAAAGCGGTTTTGGCCGATCGTGATTTCCAAATTGGGCAATTAGAATATTACATCACGAATACTTTTTAGGCTGGTCAAGAGATGATTGATACGTTACTACCGGTACTTCCGGTATTGTTGTTGTTTCTTGTAGGTTTTTCCTTACAAAAAATCAGCTTCTTCTCTTCAAGCTCAATTGCAGATATGAAGAAGCTGGTTTCTAATTTGGCGTTACCTGCACTTATGATACAAGCTTTTTCTTCTATAGAAATTGAAGCAAAATATCTGCTATTGGTAATTCTCATCTTTTTAACTTGTGGTTTGATGGTGATCTTAGGTAAAATTCTTGCTAAACCTTTCAAAGTTAAATCCCCTTATTTTGCATTTATGATGGGTGGCTTTGAAATGGGAATGTTTGGATATGCTTTATTTTTAGGTCTGTACGGGCAACAACATATTGGTAAACTTGCCTTAGTGGATCTTGGACAAGTGCTCTTTGTCTTCTTTATTCTCATGGCCTTGTTAATAAAAGAGCGTGGTGATGTTAGCCATCCTAGTGCATTGCTCAAACAATTTATCACAAGCCCTGTTATTCTTGCCATATTTAGTGGATTAATCATCAGCCTACTCAAACCACATGTGCATCCCACTCCTCTCTTGGCATCGCTAGGTGAGTTTATTGATATGCTTAGCCGTCTTACAGTACCACTTATTGCCATTACGATAGGCTATGGAATTCACTTCCAAAAAGAGGGTCTGAAAGATTCTTTGAAGACCATTCTCGTTCGTAAAGGACTTGCCATTGTTTTGCTCTTACTGCTCAATGAGTTAGTTGTTGTGCGCTGGTTAGGGATGCATCCCATGTACCGTTATGGCATGATGGTCATGTTCTTGACTCCGCCTCCCTACGTTATCTCTATATTCATGAAACAAGATGATAAGCGTAATATGGATTATGTAGCCAATACCCTCTCCTTAGATACGGTAATATCGGTGCTATTGATTATTGTATTCGCTTCATTTTATTAAAGTTTTTCATTCTGCAAAAGCAGAAAGGCTAACTAAACTTTCACGATTTTCAACGAGCATAAGGCGACTATCGAGAAATGAAATAATACCATCCTCTTCCATTTGGGTAAGTTTACGACTTAACGTTTCTCTCGCTATTCCCAAGTAATTAGCGATTCCTTCCCGACTAAGGGGTAATTTTACCACAATGCCTCGTTCGGTTTTTTTGCCATAGGTATCGATAAATTCAAGCAGAAGTGAAGCAATGCGCATGTCGGCATTGCGCCCTCCCATACTCTGAATCACAAGTTCTAACCGACGCATTCGATTGGCCATAGCCTCGATAAGTTCGATAGCAACTGGTGGATGTTCAGCTAGGAGGGTCATCAGTAATTTTTTAGAGAGGATACACACCTGCGAATCTTCTAACGCTTCAACTGAATAAGGAACTACCTCTTCAGTGAAAAGGAAACGGGCTCCAAAGTAATCATAGGTTGGAAAAATATAGAGAATTTGTTCACGACCATCTCCTGTTATACGGTAGGCTTTGGCACTTCCTTGCTGAATGACAGTAAACCCCATTGAAGGTGAACCTTCACGAATAATTGTTTCCCCTTTACGATACGATTTATGTTGCATCTGGCTAGTGATCTTTGTAAGGCTCCCGTGGTCTAAACTGGCAAATAAAGGGACCTTGCTTAGACAAAGGTCGTTTAAACAAGCACAAGTGATAGGGTTTGGACTCATGTTTTCCTCCCTCTTTACAATACTATAGCGAAAGTATTTGGACAATGTGATTTGAGTCACAGCCAAAAGTTTCTTCTTATGTTACCTATATACACGTAGGAGCAAGTAATGAATACCAGAAATTTTATTATAAAAAATTACACCCCATATGATGGTGATGAATCATTTTTGGCTGCGCCCACCGAACGTACAAAGAAACTCTGGGAAAAATTATCAGAATTTCTTAAAACTGAACGTGAACGTGGTGGCATGTATGATATTGATAGTGAGACCATCTCAACCATCACCAGCCATAAAAGTGGTTATATCGATCAAAAGTTAGAAACTATCGTAGGGTTACAAACAGATGAACCCTTAAAACGGAGTATTATGCCTTTTGGCGGTATTCGCTTGATTCATTCAGCTCTGGAAGCTTATGGGCGAGAAGTCCCTGAAAGAGTGCAAGATATCTTTAATTTTCGTAAAACTCACAATGACGGCGTGTTTGATGTCTATACAGATGAGATGAAAAAAGCTCGTCACAGTGGCATTATAACCGGACTCCCTGATGCTTATGGACGTGGACGCATCATTGGAGATTATCGTCGAGTACCATTGTTTGGAACAGCTGAACTTATTAAGCGCAAACAACATGCTAAAAAAGAGGCTTACTTTGATGTAATGGATGAAAAGTTAATTCGTGAGCGCGAAGAACTCAGTGAGCAAATTCGGGCATTACAGGAATTAACCGAGATGGGCTCTAGTTATGGATTTGATATCTCTAAACCGGCTACTGATACTAAAGAAGCTGTCCAATGGCTCTATTTAGCCTACCTAGCGGCTATCAAGGAACAAAATGGGGCTGCAATGAGCTTGGGGCGAGTTTCGACCTTTCTCGACATCTATGCTGAAGAAGATTTAGCCGAAGGTAAGTATAGCGAAAGCGAGATTCAAGAATTTATCGATCATTTTGTGATGAAGTTGCGCATTGTTCGATTCTTACGAACTCCTGCTTATGATGAGTTGTTCAGCGGAGATCCAACCTGGGTAACGGAAGTGTTGGGGGGTATGGCTGAAGATGGGCGACATATGGTAACCAAAATGAGTTATCGATTCCTCCATACTTTAACAAATTTAGGCCCTGCTCCTGAACCTAACTTAACTGTTCTTTGGAGCGAACGTTTGCCAGAACCCTTTAAACGTTACTGTGCGGCTATGTCGATTGCTACCTCCTCAATTCAATATGAAAATGATGACCTTATGAAACCAAAATATGGTGATGATTACGGAATTGCTTGTTGTGTTTCGGCCATGACCATTGGGAAGCAAATGCAATACTTTGGGGCGCGGGTCAATCTCGCGAAAGCTTTGTTATATGCACTCAATGGTGGTCGAGATGAGATAGACGGTAAACAAGTTGGTCCAGAACTAGCTCCAGTCGGTGATGGGTATCTTGATTATGATGAAGTACGCCGTAAATTCGATACTATGTGTGATTGGCTATCTAAACTCTATATCGATACACTGAATATTATCCACTATATGCATGATAAATACTGCTACGAAAGAATAGAGATGGCCTTACATGATGAAAAAATTCTTAGGACGATGGCTACTGGAATTGCCGGTTTAAGCGTAGTTGCAGATAGCCTCTCGGCAATTAAGTATGCCAAAGTTAAGCCTATTCGTGATGATCGTGGTCTCATCGTCGATTTTACCATAGAAGGAGATTTTCCCGCTTTCGGCAACAATGATCAAGCTGTTGATGATATTGCGGTCTCCGTTGTACGTACTTTTATGCATAAATTACGTACACATCACACTTACCGCGAAAGCATCCCGACCCTTTCAGTACTCACTATTACTAGTAATGTTGTCTATGGTAAGAAAACCGGTTCTACTCCCGATGGAAGAAAAAAGGGAGAACCTTTTGCTCCTGGTGCTAATCCGATGCATGGGCGCGATACAAAAGGATGTGTAGCAAGCATGAAGAGTGTGGCAGCCATTCCCTACGATGAAGCTGAAGATGGAATCTCCTATACCTTCAGTATTATTCCTGGAGCGTTAGGGAAGAATCCAGATCAGCAAGTGAGAAATTTAGTTGCTCTTTTAGATGGATACTTTTTAGAAAATGGACATCACATAAACGTGAATGTTTTAGATCGTGAAGTTTTACTTGATGCCATGGATCACCCCGAATTATATCCACAATTAACAATTCGCGTTAGTGGATATGCAGTAAACTTCATCAAGCTTACTCGTGAGCAACAGCTCGATGTTATCCATCGGACCTTCCATGAGTTTTTATAGGAGGAGGATATAGATGGGTGTAAAAGGACGCATACATTCAGTTGAAACCTTTGGGACCGTTGATGGTCCTGGAGTACGCTATGTAGTATTTTTACAGGGATGTGCTTTGCGTTGTAAATATTGCCATAATCCCGACACATGGCAACGCGAGGCAGGGACTGAGACTAATTCTTTAGATATCGTGAACGATATAGTAACTTATAGCTTTTTTATCCGCTCAGGAGGAATAACGGTGAGCGGAGGAGAACCTCTCTTACAGCCCGAGTTTACCAAAGATATTATTGAACGAGCCAAAAAAGCTGGTTTCCATACGGCTCTTGATACAGCTGGAAGTGTCGATTTAGAAATCTCTAGAGCTGTAATTGATGGTGCAGATCTAGTCATGCTCGATATTAAAAACATTGACGACAAACAAAGCTGGAGCCTTACTGGACGGGGGAATGGGCAAACTCTCGCCACGCTCGATTATTGCGAAAAGATTGGTAAACCCGTCTGGGTGCGCCACGTATTACTGCCAAAGTGGACCTTGCAAGAGGAAAAACTAAATAGAATGGCGACTTACTTGGCTCCCTTTAGTTGCATTGAACAAGTTGAATTGCTCCCTTTTCATAAAATGGGTGAATATAAATGGAAAGAATTGGGATATTCTTATAGCTTAGCTACAACCCCTGAACCTTCA
>JAQVOO010000021.1 GCA_028702575.1 Sphaerochaetaceae bacterium | reverse complement strand
TTCCCAAGGGTTTTACCTCACCGCATTGAAATCAAACCTTTTATTGGGGATTCTGAAGAAATGGAACAAGACCCCTATGCGATGATGTTTTTTTCCAGCATGAAATATAGATTACAGTTATCGAAAAACCTCTTAAAAACTATAGAGAAGGCGACTTTAGTATTTAAAAATGGGGAATCTTACGTTTTGGATCCAATCGATCTTGCGGAGTCTTTCTTGTTTGAGGTCCCTTTAGTACTCTTGATGTCTGGAGAAGATCCAACTCTTATCTTTGAGTACTAAATAAGATTTCCTGTAGCCAACAGTGAAAATTAAAAAGGCTTAACCAGTATTTCCTTATCGATAAATTAGTATCCCTATTGTAATAAAAAGAACAAATGTGCTAATATATATGCAATAGAAAACAAGCGATTGAAGACGCGATAGGAGATTAATCAGTATGCCTTTCACCATTTATAACGAAAGACTCGAGTATGAATCAGCTAGGCAGTACGCTTACCGAATCCTCAGAAGGAATATATTGTTACTTGATATGGTTCCTGGGGAGCCTATTTCTGAGAAAGAGATAGCGACAAGTTTACAATTAAGCAGGACCCCCATTCGGGAGGCACTGCTCGACTTATGCCGTGAACGACTTGTAGAGATCTACCCCCAGCGAGGAACTAGAGTAGCCCTCATGGATGCACAACTAGTTGACCAAGGGCGGTTTTTGCGTGAAACAGTAGAATTAGCGATCCTTGAACTAGCTTGCAAAACCTATACCAAAGAACAAATCGAAGAGCTGGAAAAAAATATTGAAGAACAAAAAGAAGAAGTTAATAAAAACGACTTAATTAGTTTCTTTCTCAAAGACAATGAATTTCATCGCCTGCTCTACAGTGCCTGTGGCAAAGAGAGTGTTTTTGAGGCGATTGGCTTTTATTTTCCTCATTTTTCTCGTGAACGAATGTTGCGGTTACAAATGTTTAATCCAGAAGAATTAATTTGTGATCACCAACATATTTTGGATGCCATTAAAAAAGGTGACTGCCGAACAGCCAAAATGCACTTATCACAACACTTGGACCATGTTATGTGTGACCAGAAAATTTTATTGGAAGCCTATCCGAAATACTTTATTCAACGTGATTAATCGCAGAATAACCAACTATTCAGTCTCCTCCTTGTTTGTGTTACTATACAGGAGCGTATGGATACTATAACGACTGAGACAATTTTAGAAAGTATAAGTGATGGTGTATTCACTATCGATAGATCTTGGCGCATAACTTCCTTTAATAAAGCGGCTGAGCGTATCACTGGGCTTTCGCGCGAAGACGCTATAGGTTTACGCTGCAGTGAAGTTTTTAAATCCAATATGTGTGAGGGCAAATGCCCTCTCGCCGAGACCTTTGCAACGGGGAAACCAATTATTAACCAAAATGGCTATATTGTAAATTTAGCCGGTAAACGAGCGCCAGTGAGTGTTTCTACGGCCTTACTTAAGAATAAAGAGGGAGAGGTCATAGGAGGCGTTGAAACATTTAGGGATTTGAGTGAAATAGAACAGTTGCGTAAACTCCGAGCGCGGAACCGGTTTGGCGACATTGAAACCAACAGCGAAGCTATGCGTTCAGTTCTCACTATGGTTCCTGCAGTAGCTCAAAGCTCCTCAACTGTTCTTATTCTGGGAGAATCGGGGACTGGTAAAGAAGTCTTAGCCCGCACCATTCACAGCTGTAGTACCCAAAAAAAAGGCCCCTTCATAGCAGTTAATTGCGGAGCATTACCTGACACCTTGTTAGAATCAGAATTATTTGGATATCACAAAGGGGCTTTCACTGGTGCCACTCAAGATAAACTCGGTCGTTTTGCCCTTGCCCGTGGAGGAACCTTGTTCTTAGATGAAATTGGGGATATCTCCATGGCCATGCAGGTTAAGTTACTCCGAGTGTTACAAGAGAAACAATTTGAACCGCTAGGTAGCCAAGAAACAGAAAAGACAGATGCTAGGATAATGTGTGCCACCAATCGTGATCTGGAAGCTCTTGTTGAACAAGGCAAATTTCGAAAGGATTTGTATTATCGTATACACATCATTGCCATGACTATTCCCCCGTTACGAGAACGTAAAGAAGATATTCCCCTTTTAGCCGACCAATTTTTAAAACGTTACAATATGCTCAATAACAAAAATATCGCTGGATTCTCTTCAGCTGTGTATGCTCAGTTCTATGCCTACATGTGGCCAGGTAATATTCGAGAATTGGAAAATGTGGTGGAACGAGCTGTAGTACTGTGTCAGACAGAACAAATTACCGTGGCAGATATTCCCTTTGAAGTTGCCCATGCTGCACCACTCGAGGAAACAGAGAAAGTTCCTACAACAACCGTGAGTATAATGCGTGAAGCTAAAGAATCAACGGAGAGGGAATATATTATACAAGCTCTCCAGCGCAATGGGCGTCGGGTTGCAGAAGCTGCCAAAGAGCTAGGCATGCATCGTTCGACTCTCTATCGTAAGATGGAAGCGCTCGACATCGATGTAGATATGTTGTAGTAATGCGACAAGATGCGACAGTTGTTGCACTATGATGTTGCAACAATGCGACAGACTATCTTTTTAACGATTTTCTCGTTTCTGAGATTAAATTATATAAATCCTTATAGAGTAACATTTACTAGTAAATTATTTACAATTTCTACCCTCTTTATTATAGTTGGCATGCCTAGTGCAACATAGTTAGTATGAAACTAGCGATAACCGTATGGAACGGGCGCATAGCACCTTTATTCGATGTAGCCAAACAAGTGCTTATTGTTGAAACTGAAGGGTTTGGAAGCCCAGTTACCGAATTGACTACCATTGAGTTACACAACGACTCGGTTGCTCAAAAAATAGCAACTTTAGCCGCTATAGGGGTGAAAGCATTGGTGTGTGGAGCCATATCACGAGAATATGAAGAAGCACTCCTTAATGCTGACATTGAATTAGATGCGTATGTCGCTGGAGATGTGACCGATATCTTAGAGGCATGGCAACGAGGCATGATGCATCAGCGTCGTTATTCTATGCCAGGCTGTCAACGTCCTAGACACCGCTGCAGGGGTAGAAGAGGGCAAGGACAGGGTAGAGGTCAACGTTGGAATCATCTACGAGATGATTGAATAAATAGATATACCAAAATAGGTATAAGAACGTAAGGAGGCAAATATGCCACGTGGAGATAGAACAGGAAGAAATGGAGCTGGTCCAATGACAGGACGGGGGCTCGGATATTGTGCAGGAAATACTGTACCTGGTTATATGGCTGGGGGAAGAGGCTTTGGAAGAGGCCGCGGTATGGGAATGGGCTTTGGTAGAGGAATGGGTTATGGCAGAGGCTATGGCTTTGGCTATGCTCCTGCTATCAACTACGGCGCTCCTGTAGGACCCTTTATGGAGCCTTTTGAGCCAGTTTCAGAAATAGAAGCATTAACAGCCCAAGCAAAAAATTTAGAGGCACAGTTAAGTGCAATCACAAAGAGATTAGAGGCTTTAAACAAGGGAGAAGAGGTATGAAGGTAGCATTTACAGCAGCTGGCGATACTTTAGAAGCCCCTTTCGATAATCGCTTTGGACGTGCTGAGAAATTCATAATTTACGATATGGATACCGACACATTTACCGTGTTGGACAATGCTCAGAATTTACAGGCGGCCCAAGGGGCGGGGATCCAAAGTGCCCAACACGTCGTCAATAGTGGGGTAAAAGAGCTCGTAACAGGAAATTTGGGACCTAAGGCGGCTCAGGTAATCTTTGCTGCAGGGATCTCGGCTTACCATGCTAATGCTGAAACTGTGGGTGAAGCACTGGCAATGTATAAATCGAAAGCGCTGAAACCTCTTAGGGACGCTAATGTTGAAGGTCACTGGGTATGAAAATAGCGGTAGCTTCGGGCAAGGGGGGAACAGGTAAAACCTTTGTGACAGTTAACCTTGCCCGTTCAATAGGTACCCCTGTGGCTGTCTTGGACTGTGATGTAGAAGCACCTAACAGTAGTCTGTTCCTGCGAGGAAAATTGGTCAGTGAACAAGCGGCAACGCTCTTAATTCCGCGCGTTAATGAAAAGTTGTGTGATGGATGTAGAGTGTGTGCCGATGTGTGTGAATTCAATGCTATCGCAGTGATTGCGGGAACTCCATTAATATTTGAAGATCTGTGCCATGGCTGTGGCGCTTGTGCCCGCTTCTGCCCCCAAGGGGCTATTACTGAGGTGCCCCACAAAATTGGGATGATTACCGTTTCGGCATCCCAAAATATTACCCTAGTGGAGGGTAGGTTAGATGTCGGCAAAGCTTTGTCGGTCCCAGTGATTCGACAAGTGAAAGCGCACGAAGCTGCTACCAAATATGAAACTATCCTGCTCGATGCTCCGCCAGGTACTAGTTGCCCGGTAGTGTGGACCCTTAGCGGTTGTGATGCGGTGGTTTTAGTGGCCGAACCAACTCCTTTTGGGTTACACGATTTGGAAATTGCTGTAGAGACAGCCCAAGAGATTGGAATTCCCTTAGGGGTAGTAATTAACAAAGACGGCTTGGGTGACGACCGTGTCTTAACTTATTGTAATGAGAAGAATATTCCCATTTTAGGTAAAATTAAACACGATCGCAGGATTGCTGAAACATATGCTCGTGGAGGCATGATCGTCGAAGAGATTCCAGAATACCAAGCAGTGTTTTCCCGCATGTGGGATCAAGTTCAAGAGTTAGCAACAGCGGGAGGCAAAGGCAATGTCTAAAGATAAGAAACTAAAAGAACTGGTAGTTCTCAGTGGTAAGGGTGGAACCGGTAAAACAACGTTAACGGCGGCTTTTGCCGCTCTGGCTCCCAGTCTGGTACTGGCCGACTGTGATGTTGATGCAGCCGACTTACACCTTATTTTAAGTCCCGAAGTGCTTCAAACTGCCGATTTTATAGAAGGCAAGGAGGCCATTGTAGAACGTTCTCTTTGCAGTGGTTGTGGTTTGTGTAGTGAAGTGTGTCGTTTTGATGCTTTTATAGAAGAGAGTGACGGAACCTATAGTATAGATCCGGTACGTTGTGAAGGGTGTGGAGTTTGTGTCCGAGTTTGTCCTGAAAAGGCGATTAAATTCGAAGATCGTTATTGCGGTAAGTGGATGATCAGTGATACCCGGTTTGGAACTATGGTCCATGCTCGCTTAGAAGCTGCCGGAGAAAACTCAGGTTTATTGGTATCTTTGGTCCGTAAGGAAGCCCGACGGATTGCCTTGGAGCATGAAAAAGACTTATTATTAGTGGATGGGCCGCCAGGTATTGGCTGTCCAGTTATTAGTAGTGTCACTGGTGCTGATGCGGTCGTCTTGATAACTGAACCAAGTGTTTCGGGGATGCATGATTTAGAACGGGTGTCGACACTAGCTAAGAATTTTGGAATACCGGTTTTTGTGTGTGTAAACAAAGCCGACATTGACATAACGATGACTGAAGCGATTAAACAACAAGTGATCGATTCAAAGAATCATTTTGTGGGGACGATCCCTTATGATGAAGCCATGGTTCAAGCGCAAATGCGTGCCTTGAGTGCTATAGAATTCATTACAGGTGAAACTCGTGACCGCATAGAACAGATATGGGAGCAGATATGGAGAGCAATGTAAAAGAGAGCCGGCAGGTACCGGTGAATTTCGGTCCGTTACGGGATGCCAATGGCAATGCCCGTATAACGGGCCCATGCGGAGATACCGTTGAATTTTGGTTGGTTGCAGATGGGGATACTATTACTAAAGCCTCTTTTACCACCGATGGTTGCGAGAATTCGTTGCGGGCAGCTTCAACCGTTGCCTTTATGGTTGAAGGAATGTCTTTTGAAGCCGCTCGGGCGCTAGGTGAGAGCGACGTACTCGCTAATCTTAAGGACTTTCCAGAGGATTCTAAGCATTGCATAGAACTTGCTTTAAAAGTGATGCACGAAGCTCTAGCAGTTTTAGAGGTAGCAGTTCTTAAGTTGGCTAAGCGTCAAGTGCAAGCTACAGAAAATGAGAAACTAAAACCTGGTAAAACACGCCGTACGATAATGGTGATGAGTGGTAAAGGCGGTGTTGGTAAGAGCACTGTCGCGGTTAACCTAGCTGTGGCTTTGGCTGCGGAAGGCTTTAAAGTGGGACTTGTCGATGTCGATATCCACGGACCAAGTGTACCTACGATGTTGAACTTGCCTAATGTAACTGTTATGCAAGCTGCAGATGGTATTCAACCCGTTGTCTTAGGTGATCTATATAATTTAGAGGTAATGTCTTTAGGGTTCTTACTCCACAATAGCGATGATCCGGTAGTGTGGCGTGGTCCTTTGAAGAATTCCCTTATTGAACAATTTTTGAATGATGTAGCTTGGGGACCTCTCGATTACTTAATAGTTGACTGCCCCCCCGGTACTGGTGATGAACCCCTCTCAGTTGCCCAACAGTTAGAGGGTAAAGCTGAGGCGGTGTTGGTTACAACTCCGCAAGAAGTTTCAACGGTAGACGTGGCCCGGTCGATCAATTTTTGTCGACAAATGAAGCTGCCGATAGTAGGCATCGTAGAGAATATGAGTGGATTTGTATGCCCTCATTGTCATACCACCACCGATATTTTCCGCACTGGTGGAGGCAGCTCACTGGCTAAGCGCTATGAAGTCCCCTTTTTAGGTTCGTTGCCTCTTGATCCTACCATTGGTATTTCAGGTGATGCTGGCATGCCATATATCCAGAGATTTGCTGGTTCGGTAATCGCTGCTACTTATCGTAAGATTGCCCAAACTTTACATGAAACAAGGAGTACTGAAGTATGAAAATAGCTGTCCCCACCGCAGAGGGGGTTTTAAATCTGCATTTTGGCCACTGTAAGGCTTTTACGTTAATCGATACTGACCCAGCGACGAAAAAGATTCTGAGTTCAGTTGAAGTGCCAGCACCGAGACATGAACCTGGCGTTTTACCCCGTTTTTTAGGTGAACAAGGGGTTAATGTAATCATTGCTGGAGGTATGGGTATGCAAGCCCAAAATTTATTTAACCAGCAAGGTATTACTGTTGTCATCGGAGCTCCATCGAAGACGCCGACTGAGTTAGTAACTGATTATTTAGCTGGTACCTTAGTATCTGGCGATAATGTCTGTGATCATTGAATGGGAAAACTAGCACACCACTGGGCGATTGGACAGATAAAACATAGTGGTTTGCGAGCATGGCAAATTTGACGTCCATGTAAGTTGACCGTCATAGAATAACGATAATGATGATGAGGAGGGAGCAGTTTTGCGACCTCCTTTTCTATTTCTTCAGGGTCTTTAGAAGTGGTAAGTCCAACGCGTTGCACCACGCGTGCAAAATGAGTGTCGACTATAATGGCAGGTTTTTGGGCTATTTGACCAATGATTACATTTGCAGTTTTACGTCCAACACCGGGTAAAGTGACCAGATCTTCCATTTCTAGGGGGACGGTTGCGTTAAAGCGTTCTACAAGAGCCTTTGCCGTGCCGATAATGTTTTTTGCTTTGGTGTTATAAAAACCAGTACTTTTTATAATATTTTTTACCAATTCAATGTCAGCTTGCGCTAAATCTTGGGGAGTCGGGTAGCGTTCAAATAGGACGGAGGCAACTTCATTTACTTGGCGGTCCGTAGTTTGTGCCGACATGATGACACTAATGAGGAGTTGAAAGGGATCTGTTTGGGTTAAAAAGCTAATATTAGCCGGACTTAAGCGGGTAAGAATTTGGTAGGTTTGTGTTGCCCTTTGAGTTGGTGTGTATTCCATAGGAATGAATTTGTGCCAAGTAACCTCTTTTGTCAAGCTTATTGGCTTGACGCACTCCCTGAAAAGAAAGTATACTCCAGCCGTTGTCTAAAATATCGGGGCGTTGCCTAGTGGCTAAGGCGCTTGCTTTGGGAGCAAGAAATCGGAGGTTCGAGTCCTCTCGCCCCGAATTAATACGCGCCAATAGCTCAGTTGGATAGAGCAACAGCCTTCTAAGCTGTAGGTCAGAGGTTCGAGACCTCTTTGGCGTAAAAATAAGGAACCTCACATAAACAAGGCCACCTCAGGGTGGTTATTTTTGTCTTTTACGGGATCCTCAATTTTCACTATTCAATAATCATGAACCATTAAAAGTGGGGTGGTGATGAAGAGTTTTTTTTAGCTGGATCATGCTGCCTTCAATATCGCCTTAGACGAGTGTTGTTTCCTTCCTATAATACATAATCGCCATCTTTTATCCACTCTTTTTTTCTCATAAACTGGGAGATTAAGAGCGAGAGTATAGCTGGAAGAAGAAAGTGGAGTAATCCTATTTTCCACCAGGACTCTATCCCCATCACAGCAATGGTATTTATTTGCCCAACTAACCCACTTGTCCCCATTCCTGCACCAGGAGCATTGTTTTTCATTTGGAAGATGGTGGTCGCTAGTGGTCCAAGAATTGCTGCAGTGAGTGTGGGAGGTACCCAAATGCGCCAATTTTTTACAATGTTAGGCATCTGGATCATAGAAGTACCAAGTCCTTGGCTGATGAGGCCACCAATTTTATTCTCTTTATAGCCAGAACAAGCGAATCCTATCATTTGGGCACAACAACCCACTGTTGCAGCACCAGCAGCCAGCCCGCTGATACCAAGAGAAATACAGATTGCAGCGCTACTTATGGGAAGAGTGAGCACCATACCAACAACTACCGCAACCATGATGCCCATAGGAATGGGGTAGAGGGTAGTAAGATGATTAATCAGAGCACCAATAGCATTCATTAAAGCAGCAACTACTGGTGATAAAAAGAGTCCGGTGATGGCTCCTGTTACAATAACAATCAGTGGAATTAGAATGATGTCGACTTTAGTTTTACCAGCGATTCTCTTGCCCACTTCAGCACCAATCAAAGCTGCTAATAGAGCTCCAACTGGCTCGCCAATAATTACCTTAGATAAAAGAGAGGCTTCAAACACAAAGGTTCCAGCTCCAATAGCTCCCACTATCGCTGAAGCAAATATAGCTAGAGGAGGAGCTCCCACCGAAAGGGCAACGCCAACACCAATTGCTGGTCCCATCATATATTGGGCAATTTGTCCTAATTGAATAACTATTGCTGCATTTAAATACAATCCAAATTGCTTAATAATTAATCCAATAATTAAGCTGGCAAAGAGGCCTTGAGCCATACCATTTAAGATTTTCACTATATAAGTTGAAATTTTTTTAGTTGGCTGTTCCATCGCCTTCTCCTTACTATTAGGATGACTTCATCCTTCCTTGATTTGCACTCAAATTAAGGAAAGCCTCCTTGGATGCCATGAATATAGTAAGATTAGGATTGTTTGTACAGGGAATGATCCTGCAGGTACTACATGTTACTGAAATAGGAAGAAATCACTTTGGAGCTCAATATGGGAAAAGCTGAGCTCCTGATTCATGGGATTCTAATTATTACAAAAGTGAAGGTAACTCATTGAAGTTGCCTGCTACATGAACAAGCGCTTTCAGAAATTACCCATTAATGGCGTGTAAGTATGACGAGTTTCTTAAAGAGTATGAAAGATGTTTCAGCATTTCTAAATTGCTTATATGTCTAGGACCAATTGATAAAATGTGCTATTTTGTTAATAAAAACAGGAGATAGTTGTATGACCACAGTAAAAAAAGCAGTCTGCCTACTACTTATATTGGTGATAATGGCTTCACTAGGAGCTACAAACTCTCAAAAAATATTTCCCTTAGATAATTCTATCTATCGCTATATTACTAATCTCTATATCTTGCAGGGGAAGGCTCTACCATCAACTACGGCACCTTTCAGCCAGGATGAACTTAGGCGAATGTTTGACAAGATTGACCGAACAGCTTTAGCGACACCAGTAGAGTTTGAACTCTACGATCAAGTGGCCACTTTCTTGGTAGAGAAGCCTAAACAGATAGGCGCCCTGGGGTACGATATTGGGCTAGATGTGGCTCTTGAGGCATATTTTCACACTAATACTACGGACTTCATTAGTGAAAGTGATTGGTCCTATGGCTACAATAACCGCAAGCCTTTGTTAAATTTAAATTTTGAAACTTGGCCTACAGATCATTTTTACAGTTATTTTGAACTATCTGTTATGAATAATTTTGGCTTTGCCGTAGGACCGGGAAAGATACCTAATGAAAAACCGAATCCGCTGTATGGAAAATCACAACTAACAACCAATATTATCATGATCCCTCCGAACGTCTTACACGACGTCGATTTGAACTTTCCCTACCGGGCTTTTGTTAGCGTCGGGGGGGATCATTGGAGTATGCAAGTAGGAAGGGACAAAATCAGTTGGGGAGCAGGTAAGAGTGGTAATATTAGTGTAAGTAATAATATGCCTTACCAACAAGTGGGAAGATTTACCACCTACTTTAACTCGTTCAAGTATACGCTTCTTTCCTCATTCTTCACTCATCCGCAAATTCTTTATTACAAATCCGTGGATAATCATGGGGTGAATGAGCAAGATTTGCTGGCAGACGGCATGAAGATGTATTTAGCCCATCGAGTAGAGTTTCGTATCTTTGAAGAGAAGGTCGGCTTTGCCGTCACTGAATCTGCCATGTATCAAAGTAGCACAGGTTCCATAGATTTGCGGTTTTTTAACCCTGTGGGATTCTACCACAATCAGTATATCAGAGGAAACTCCAATTCTATGGTTGTGTTTGAAGGGGATTACACCCTGCTTCGGGGCTGGAATATCTATGCTCAGCTGGGTATAGATGAATTTGCCTTTGGGGAGCCAGTTCCACCTGAAAAGTATGCCAAACCATCAGCATTTGCTTATCTTCTCGGAATTCAAAATAGAATTGGCCTTAATAAGGGTATTTTTACTTTCGCTTTGGAAGGAGTCTATACTGATCCCTTCTTCTACCTACGAGAAGAATATGACACGACTACTCACCAGTTTGGAGTTGGCTTTGATGGTATTGTACGCGTCCTTGCCAATGGCATGACAAACCTCAGATACGTGCAAGGATATCCTTACGGAGGAGACGCGATAGTAGGTAATCTCTTGCTCGACTACGAAGTGCCCGAAGTATGGAGGGTCTCTTTAGATGCGCTATTCATGGCTCATGGGGTCATGGGAATAACCAGCAAGTGGGATTTATACACGGGTAGTGAGGCTGTGGCCTCTACTCCGTCTACTCAAAACCCCTTTGACGCTACCGAGAACGGTCTTGTTGAATATTCGCTGCTCATCAAACTAGCCAGCGAGGTTAATCTAATGCGAAAATTAGCCTTAACGGGTCACCTTGCTCTTCCTTTTATTTGGAATAAGGATAATATTGCACGTTCCATGGTACATGATTACCAGTTGAGTGTGGGAGTACAATATAGCTTTTGAGTAATTACATCATTGGAACATGAAAAACTCGGTTTATAGGGCCCTTGCAAGTAAGGGCCCATCCTATGCCCTTTTTTTACTAATTGATTTCTGTTTAGCTTAGTAATATATTAGCTGAGTCAGATTCTATGAATCTTGTACAAAGGAGACTCTATGAAAAGATTGTTTTATGCTTTTGCGCTACTCAGTCTTATGGGTTTGTTTTTAATCTCATGTAGTTCCACAAATAGCGTTAGTGAAGAAATTTTGCCAGTTGCTACTATCCCTGTTGAACAAGTCACTGTAGAGGCTACTGTTGTACCGGAAGAAACACTAGACATCTCGACGGAGAACTTTGAAACTTCACCCTCTTCTATAGCCCAATTGTTACCGCTTAAACGTCAGGTGGAAACAGATGGCTACAGTAAAGAAATTGTAATTATGAATTACACTGGATATGAAATTACTGTCTTAGATATTTTTTCAGACAGCATGTATGAAGAAAATACTGACTTAAGTAATTTACTCACCTATGGAATTGAAGACTATGGTTCAACAACCATTCCTTTAGATTGGTATCCCCAATTAGCTCAAGCTCTCTCAGCCCAAACTGAAGAGATTTTCCATGTTAACGCCATGGATTCAGAAGGCTCTTCGTATTACAAAGAATGGCAACCTCTTATCGATGAGTGGGAGATTGAATTACAGTATAACGATAGGAATTATTACCCAACCACAGAAGAGACAGTCCTGGCTGGGGAAAGTATATTAGTGAGCAATAATTCCTTCTACACTTTTGAACAATTATATATTCGTAATAAAACTATGACACAGGAACAGGAATTTGGACCCAATTTGTTGGGCTTTGATTTTCTCCCCGGCCATACCGTGCGCATAGATATAAAAGATATCCCTTGGGTAGATCCTGCACAAGAGTCTAGTTTTCTCTTTGTTGCTTTTGACAATGAAGGTGATTTTTACACCCAAGAGTGGGAACCTCAAGATTTTAACTGGCATATTGACTTGACTATTGATGACCTCAACGTTTTACCAAATGCTAAATTCTTACCGCCTAAAGCAACTCTTACCATTACTAATAATACGGGTAAAGAGCTCTGGTATGTATACTTGCCAACTGAGAGTATGGCAGCAGGTAATGACCTTGGTGACGATTTACTCGTTATCGATGTGTTTCCGGCAGGAAACTCAAGGCAATTCGATCTGGCTTATTTCCCTCGCACTTTTGAAGCTTATCGAGCCTCAGAAGAACCACTATTTAAGCTAATAGTTTATGACTCAGATGACTCAGAATATAATCAACTCTGGAACCCGACAACAGACGGGTGGGAGATTATTCTGACGCCAAACGATCTTATAGTTGAATAAGGTACTCTGTAGGCAGGGGGGCCGTTCTTTGCTAGACTGTTGATCATGATCAACAGTTTGCCTACTACGAAAGCCCGCCACCATTGTCTCCAATTACAGCAAGATCTAGATACTCATAAGTGTCTCGATTTTGCTGGAGAGAGGGCAGTTAGTACCAACTACCTCTTTGGCCCTGCTAAGGGGATGATGTTTGGCATCTTGGTTTGTACCGACAGTGATGGGAACGAAGTGGTTTTAAAAGCCTTTAGCGGTCAATATAATGGGCAATGGGAGGTCCCAGGATGGGTCCTCCCAGCACTCGACAGAACTGAATACCAAAAAATAGTAGATGCCAGCGCTACGGCTATCCTAAACCTCTCTCACGCTATTGAAGGCGGAAATACTGAACTTTTAGCACAACGTAAAGAACTCTCCCAAAATACGCAACGAGAGGTTAACACCCTCTATAGCTTTCATTGTATCGATGGAACCATTACAACTATAAAAAAAATCTTTGGAACAAAACTTCCTCCTACAGGCACAGGTGATTGTTGTGCCCCTAAACTTCTCAACCACGCTTTTAAGTATGGTTTAACGCCAATTAGTATGGCTGAATTCTTTTATGGTAGTACTACTCAATATAAAATGCATAAGGAGTTCTACAGCCCCTGTGAAGAGCGCTGTAAACCACTGCTAACACACATGCTGGGTCTTGAAATCGTTTATCGTGATGCAGACATAGTGGTGGTGAACAAACCCTCAGGACTCCTTTCTGTTCCCGGAAGAGGAGCTGATAAGCAAGATTGTATCGTTGCACGGCTGAAAAGATTATTTCCAGCCTGCATGGAACAGCCTGCTGTACATCGCCTAGATAGAGATACCTCAGGTCTGTTGGTCTTAGCTTTTACTCCAGAAGCCCATCGAAATCTCTCAATTCAATTCATTCAACGCAGAGTGCATAAACGCTACATAGCATTGGTAGAGGGAGTCATAAAGGAAGAGGAAGGTGAAATCACCTTAGCTTTTCGTTACGATCCCGACAACAAACCGCGCCAGAAGTATGACCCCGTCTTGGGCAAGTGGGGCACCACCTTCTGGAAGAAGATCCGCGTTGAACCCCTGGGTTCTAAAGAGCGGCTCGTGACTCGCCTTGAATTTAATCCCCTAACTGGCCGTACCCATCAGTTACGAGTCCACAGTGCCCATAAACACGGATTAGGACACCCTATTGTTGGCGACAAGTTATATGGAGATGAAGACTCTGGTGAGAGACTTATGTTACAAGCCAATCTATTGGAATTTACCCATCCCCTAGATAACAAAGTTATGCAATTTAGCCTTGCACCTGATTTCTAGCCATTTTTGGACGATAATTAGTCAACAAAAGGCCTCCGATTACTAGCGCGGTACCAAAAGCAATTATGGGGGTGAACTCTTCACTTAGGAGTAACACTCCTAAGGTTATAGCTGCCAAAGGTTCTAAGTTAAGAAACACTGTCGCTTTGGTACTTCCCACTATGGCAATGCCTTCGTAATACCATAGATAGGCAAATCCGGCTGCTCCCACACTTAAATACAAAAGACAGCCCATAGCGGCTGGACTCAGTTGAGCAAGGGCACTCCAACCGTGTTCAAAAAAGGTAAATGGGAGGAGTATAATGACTCCAATAGCTGAACCATAAGCCAATAGCGCCAAAGGGGAGAGATTGCTCATTGCATGTTTAATAATAATTGAATAAGCAGCCCAAGCTAGTACAGCCCCTAGCATGTAGATATCGCCAACAGCTAATCCTGTAGCGAGCACTCCACTCAAATCACCGTTGGTTATAGTAATTATTGCACCTGTCCCTGCTAAAGCTATGCCTAAGCCGAGTATTGCCGATATCTTCTCTTTATAGAGTACAAAGGCCGCAAGCATCACCACTGCTGGAGTAAAAGCAAGCATGACTGAACTACGTACTGCTGTTATAGTCTTTAAGCTGGTGAACAAAAGCACATTAAAAGCAACCATGCCCACTAAACTCATTAACAATAGCCAAAGGAAGTCTTTGCGCGAAAGTTTGGGGAAATGGCCCTCTTTTTTATAGAGAAAGGGCAAAGTAAATATACTGGCAACGAAAAAACGGATACAACTGGTCATAAATGGGGGTAATTCTGCTGAAACTACCCGACCAGCGACCAAGGCTCCTCCCCAAATAATGGGAGCTAAGGTTAGTTTAATCATAGGCAATATAGAACGGATATGGGCAACAATCTTAGGCAACCGAGAAGTCTTCACTTGTACACCTCTCGGCTATCTTAGAGGAGTAGTAGAGTAAAGTCAATTTCATTATTTTTACCAAAATCTAAATTTTTTGATTGAATAAAATCCGCAGACGAAGGATAGTAAAAGGAAATCCATAAAAGGAGTCGCTTATTATGAATAAGGATAAAGAAACTACTATTGGTGAGGATTGTGCCAATAGTATAGCCGAATTAAGTGGCAGACAAGCTTTGTATGTATTGTATGTATTAGCCGAAAAGAATACTACATTCGCTACTGCTATTATGGAAGAAACGAAAAAGGTACTGTTTCGCCCCATACAAATTGAAAAAGTGGCAGATAGTGTCTGTGCAACGCTTAACGGAATCCCAGTGGAAGATTGTTGGGATGCTTCAGGGAAGCAACGAGACGGGTATCATGACATCACGGAAGTAGCTTATGAAATGCTACATGATGCGCTTCAGGAGTTTGTTGCTGAAGTTGAAAAATATCATAGAGTAGGAAGGTGTGACCTTGAAGTTGCTTATCTTCAGGGCTTTATATTAGGTTTATACAAATTCGATATGCACCCAACAACCGACTTCTATGACTACATTCAAGATGACGTCTTATCTTTTGCTGATGAATTAAAAGATGATTGGGAAAAGTTGCATCCAGAGCTCCTCAATGAGAAAAAAGCACTCTATGCATTCTTTGAAAAGTCTTGTCCAAAGTGGAAGTTCCTTATGCAAGAATGACGATCAAAAAAGAGAGCGATGCATGAATCTAAATAGTTTTGAAGCCAGTTTCCCTTTAATCATATTAGCTAGAGGTCGTGCCTATTTTGAAAATGGTAATGTTATCGACCTTGAAAAGGTCAGTTCTTATCAGTATGAGGCCGAAGTCGCCGGTAGCTATACCTACGACGTAACCGTAAAACTCGATAATAACCAAAATATTGTGAAATTAACCTGTGATTGCCCCTACGATGCAGGTTTGTATTGTAAACACCAGGCAGCCGTACTATTTGCCTTACGGGAATATTTAGAAGATGAAATTGAAGAATCAGAAGAAGGTACAACTTCTGAAAGTATAGACTTAGAAACGCTCCGCGATTTTTTAGAAGCACAGCCAAAAGCAACTCTAGTAGAGTTCTTATATAATCTTGCTCTCTCTAAGCCTGAAATAAAACTGATGGCAATGGCTACATTTTTTCCAGTGCAAAAAGAAGTTCCCCTTGAGCACTCTTTACTCACTAGAGCTTTTACCCTCCTGCAAACCTCCTCCAGCTACGAATTAGATGAACACTTTTCTATGCTTATAAGTATTATAGAGAAAACAATTAGCAAAGCGCAATTTTTACTTAATGAAAACATGCTCATAGAAGCACTTAAACTGTTACTTTTACTGTTACGTGAGAATATGGAAGGATTTTTGGTCTTAGAAGATTATGATTATATAGCTCACCCTATAATGACTGAGATTATGGAAAACATTCAGAACATCATCTCTAACGAATCTGCTGAACACAGTCAAATTTTTCTTGAGTTATTCAATGAAGCACAACTTTCATGCTACGAAGGCTGGCACACATGGCGTTACGCTCTGTTAGAGTGTTGTGCACAAGTAGTAGGGACTACAGAGCAGCACCAGATGTTGGAGCACTATCTAGAGGGCCTTGTAACTGAAACCAAAAAAATAAGTTCTCCTTATGAATCGTTGCCAATCCAAGAACCTTTGTTAGCGTTAGTCAAATTGAAAAGTAGGTATGAAAATCCAACTGCGTATCGGGAATTTCTTTTGCAGTACTGTGAGTATCCTGAAATTCGGCGCATCGCAATTGAAAACGCCGTAGAAGAAGGATGCTATGAAGAAGTTGAGCGATTAGCTTTAGAAGCTGAAAGCACTGTCCCTGAGTGGCATCGCGGAAAACGTGAATGGCAAATGTACCGTTGTAAGGGATATGCTCTTAGTGGAAAGCTAGATAAGCACCGAGCGTTGTTGCGTGAAATGCTTCTTCGTTATTGCGATATTCAGTATTACCACGAATTGAAGGCTACCTATTCAGCACCTGATTGGGAACCTGAATTACAAACCCTTTTAGCTGAACTACAACAAAGGGTGTTAAAAGCTTCAGGATTTTGGTCGAGAGAAGCCCTCTTTGCCACTATCTTATCCTGTGAAGGTCTTAAAGAGAGATTGATTGCCTTACTACAATCCTTCCCAAGTGCAATTGTTCGCTATTACCAAGAGCTTTTACCTGAGTATGAGCCAGAGGTATACAGCTTGTTTGCGCAGTATATTTATAATGCAGCTGAAAAAGCTAATAAACGATCAGAGTATCAAAAGGTTTGTGAAATTATCCGTCAGTTGCAAAAAGCGGGGGGTGAGCGAGAAGCTGATGAGATCATTAAAGAACTTCAATTGCTCTACCGAAGTCGATCGGCATTTAGGGATGAATTAAAGAGAATCTCCCTTTTTAATTGAGTTATTTTAGATCAAATATGGGGAAAAACACCCTATTTTAGCTTAATTACTGGTATCTATTCACACAACCGTTGCAACGCTAAATTTCTTGTGGCAAAATGGGCGTGCCTAGGAGGATTAGATGACACGAAGAGAAAGAATATTGGCAGCATTGAATCATAAAGAGGCTGACAAGATCCCTGTTGACTGTGGGTCTATGCGTTCCACTGGAATTATGGGCTTAGCCTATAACTCTTTAAAAAAATATTTAGGAATAACTTCAGGCCAAACCAAGATATTTGACATGGTCCAACAACTGGCAATTCCTGAACAATGGTATCTAGATCGATTTAATATAGATTCAGTCGACCTCGCCCGCACGTTTGCAACTGAGAGTGACGACTGGATTGAGTGGAACCTGCCTGATGGCTCTCAGGCTTACCGCCCTGCTTGGGTCGATATCCGCAAAGTAGGTGACGATTGGATCTGCTACAATGATGCAGGGCTAGAAGTTGGTAAAATGAGTCCTAATTTGGTCTATTTCACCCAAACTAATTACCCCCTTATGGGCGTTGAAGATGCCGATTATACTGACTTAAAAAAGTATTTAGGAGAAACTATCTGGGGATCTGTTACTGACCCAGCCTGGCGCTTTGGTGGTCGTCAAGATTTCCCCCAAATGTTACGTAAGAACCTCATACAGCTCCAAGAAGAGACCGACTATGCTACCATGTTCGCTATTGGTGGCAACTTCTTTGAAAATGGGCAATACCTCTACCGGACGGATGAGTTTCTCATGAACATGCTCATTGAACAAGAGAATGTTGAAAAGTTACTGGATACATTACTCGAAATACACCTTGAAACAGTAGATAGAGTGCTCAGAGGTATTGGTGACCTCGTCGATGTTCTTATGTTCGGAGATGACCTCGGTACCCAAAATACTACTATGATTAGTCGAGACCTCTACAAAAAGCTTATATTCCCACGTCAGAAAAAACTCTTCCAATATGTACATGATCACAGTAATGCTAAAGTGTTCTTACATAGTTGTGGAGCAATCTCAGACCTTATTCCAGATTTAATCGAAGCTGGTGTAGATATACTCAACCCAGTCCAAATTGGGGCGGCAGGCATGGAGGCCAAACGACTGAAACGCGAATTTGGCAAAGACATTGTGTTTTGGGGTGGTGGCGTAGATACTCAGCATGTACTCGCTACAGGCACAGTTAACGAGGTGAGTGAATCAGTAAAGAGAAATTGTGAAGTTTTTATGAAAGATGGAGGATTCGTCTTTAACCAAGTTCATAACATTGTCGATGGCGTGCCCCCTGAGAATATTGTGGCAATGTATGAAGCTGTCAATAGTTTTTGAGCCGGAGGAAAATAATGCATTATGAACCAGATTACACGGTAGTGGTTGACGCTGCTTATAATAAACACACTTCCTATCTACCACTTTACGAGCACAACGTCTGCAATGGGTTTTTCGACACCATTACCAATAGCCAAAGTAGTTCTTTATTAGAAGGTAACTTAAGTGATAAAAAGGAATATTTTAGACGGTATACTAAATTTTTAGTAGCCCATGGTTATGATACGGTCCCTTTTGAAGGTTGTGTGGTCGATCTAGTGCAAAACGGTGAAGGACTCATGGGATATGGGAAAAGTTTATTTACCAATCGTGAAGAGATACTAGCCTACCCGTGGGAGCAGATGAGTGAGCGTTACTTTGAGCGCTTCGAGCCTTTCTTTGATGCTTTAGCATCACAACTTCCCCCTGGCATGAAAGCTGTCGGAGGGGTCGGGAATGGCATTTTTGAAACCATTCAGGATTTTGTCCCCTTCACGGACTTAGCCTACCTCATGGTCGATGACGTTGAGGCTTTCGATCTCCTTTTCCAAAAAGTAGGCGATATGTTGGTTACCATCTGGAATCAATTTCTTGATAAATATGCTGATATGTATGCTGTATGTAGATTTGGAGATGATCTAGGCTTTAAAACTTCAACTTTGTTACAACCAGATGTGATTCGCAAAAATATCATTCCTGAATATAAGAAGGTTATTACTCAAGTGCACGCCTACGGAAAACCCTTCTTGTTGCACAATTGCGGCAGCATTTTTCCTGTTATGAACGATATTATAGCAGCTGGTATTGATGCAAAACACTCCAATGAAGACTCAATTGCCCCTTTTTCAACCTGGGTAGAACTGTATGGCGATCAGATTGGAAATTTTGGAGGCATCGATATGAACGTTTTATGTATAGAAGATGAAGCATCAATTAAAAAGTATGTGACCGAGTTACTCCATTATTGCCAAGGCAAAAAGGGAATCGCTATTGGCTCTGGTAATCAGATAGCTGATTACGTTCCCCCTGAAGGGTTTATAGCCATGGTGGAAACTGTGCTTGAATGGAGAAAGAAACAATAGTTTTAAAGGTGAGGTACCTATGAAGAGAAGTGAAGTGAATGCAATTCAAACAAACGCCAAAGAATTTTTAGCAAAACATGCTTGGAGTTTGCCAAAATGGGCTTTTTGGAGTCCTGCAGATTGGCAAGGGCGGGGTTCTGA
>JAQVOO010000158.1 GCA_028702575.1 Sphaerochaetaceae bacterium | reverse complement strand
CAACTGAGACAACAAGGTAATTGTCCAAAGTGCCTAAGTAAATATCAATAGACACATATGAGCAGAAATGATACCTTAAGGGTGTAGAGATTAAAGTCAGAAGGAGGCTTCAGTATGAACATGAAAGAGATTCTAGAGGGATTAAAACTTCTTCAAATTGATGATAATTCAGCTCAAAATGTTAAAAATAAAGAAGATATATTCTTGGCATATAGAGAATTCTCTGCTTACAGGTCGGAACCTTCCCATTACTCCGCCAGTGCTTCTTCGTCGTGCACAAATGACGGGCAAACCAATATTACTCGAATGGGCTAGCGTTTATGCCCACATGGAACGAAGTATTAGCTGAAATCCAACGAGAAAATTCTGTAGGACCTCTTGATAAAGTAAGGCGGGGGTATCTTCGGGAGTTGCACGAAAAGACAGGTCGTAATGTTATCGCCTATTATTCTGCTTTTATCGATCGCCCGCGGGTCGAAGGTATTGAAATTAATGACAGCGACATAAATGCATTTATGGCAGTTTCACACAAATTAGATCGAACAAAAGGTTTGGATTTAATCCTTCATACGCCTGGAGGAGAACTTGCAGCTGCTGAAAGTATTGTTAATTATTTAAGAAAACTATTTGGCAAAGATATTCGTGCTATTGTTCCCCAAATTGCGATGAGTGCTGGAACCATGATATCCTGTTCATGTAAAACAATAATAATGGGAAAGCAATCGAGCATAGGACCGATCGATCCTCAACTAGGAGGATTCCCAGCCCAAGGGGTAATTGATGAATTTGAGAAAGCTATTAATGAAGTTAAAAAAGACCCTCGTAGCTTAGAAATCTGGAAAGCCATTATCGGCAAATATCCACCCACTTTCTTAGGAGAGTGTGCAAATGCTATCCAATTATCAAGGCAGATTGTTTTGGATTGGCTCAAGGATAATATGTTCTCATCTGATCCCGATAAAGATAGTAAGGCCGAAAAGATCGTGGATGCATTGGGTGATCACAATCATTCAAAAATGCATGCCAGGCATGTAGATGCAGAGGAAGCTAAACAAATAGGCCTTATCATTGAAGATATGGAAGATGATAATGATTTACAAGATAAAATCTTAACGGTGCATCATGCTTTCATGCATACTAACAATGCTGTAAACATAAAAAAAATCATCGAAAATCACAATGGAATTGCTATGGTGCAACATATGCAACATAATTAATTTATTGTTTACTAGCCTATCTATTTTTTCATCCGTTGCGTGTATTGAGTTTTTCTGTAGAAAATGAATTCTTTTAATTGCTCTATTTTTAATTGTTCTTAATCTTTTGCAGTGGTGAAAGTTGGTTTTTTGTACCGAGTTTTAATTCTACCTGTAGGTTAGTGAGATATTTTCTGTAAGTAAATATTATGCTATAAGTTTTGCAGTTAAAATTGGAAAAATAGGGATTAAATTATTGTATTATAACAAATAAATAAAATATCTTAAAACATATCTTTGTAGTATATTTTACATAAAATTGATTTTACTAGCTTGAAGGTAACGCTGAGTTACAATAAAAGAGGTGATACTTTGTACCACCTCTTTTTACTAATTTTCTATTTGTTAACTCGTTCAATGTATTCTTTGGTCTCAGTGTTTACCAATATTCTTTCACCTTGTTTAATAAAAATAGGGACGCGGACCACTAGACCAGTCTCGGTAGTGACATTCTTGGTTGCACCGGTGACAGTATCACCTTTAATAGCCTCTTCAGCCTCAGCAACATCAAAAATAACTTTTGTTGGAATTTGGATATCGAGGGGTTGGTGCTCCCAGAAAGTAACTCGATACGTTTCTCCTTCTTTCATAATAAATTGATAATCTTCAAATGTCGCCATTGGAATTTCAATTTGTTCAAATGTTTCAGTGAGCATGAAATGGAAATTATCGCCATCATTGTAGAGGTACTGACAGTCACGATCGTCTACAGTAATATCTTCAACATTATCTTGGGTTTTAAAGGTTTCGCGTAATGTCTGACCAGTAGCTGGGCTTTTGAGCCTAACTCGCACAAAGGCAGAGCCTTTACCAGGATTCACAAATTCTCTATCTACAACAATAAAGGGTTGTCCCTTAATTAACAGCGCAGTTCCTTTGTCTATTTGACCTGCTTTTATCATCATTTACCTCGTAAATATAACTAAATGGGCTTTAATTGCCGTCGGTAATACTACCAGAAAGATTAAATAAAATCAAATCCCCAATTGTCTTGTAGTTTCCTTGGAGCATCAAAAGCCGATCAATGCCCATTGCCACTCCAGAACATTGGGGGAACTCTTCATCAAAGATATTAGCAAAGGCAAAGTCGATATCGGGGATGACTTCTCCAGTTTGGCTTCGATTTGCGACTAATATAGCATATTGTTCCCGATAGTAATCCTTTACTATCTCTTTATCTTGTTCTTCATCATAACAATTTGCCAATTCTATTCCACCAGCATAGAGTTCCCAACGTCGGCGGTAGGGACGCCTAGGATGTTTCTTAGCTAAACATACAATTTGCTGTGGATAATCAAATAAAATCAATGGTTTTTCTTGGGGTAGATTTGGTTCAACAAAATTAAGAAATATTCGATTAAATGTTGCTTCCCATGATTCAACTTCAAAAGGAACGTGTAGGCCCAAGCGTTGTGCTTGTGCCCGTAAAGCAGAAGAAGTTTGTGTTTTATCTAAATCAAAACCCCCATAGAGTTGGCAAGCTTCAGCAACAGACATTTTTTTAAAAGGGGGTAACGCATGCTCCGGTGTACCTTTAAGAGCAGTTTTAGCTATGAGCTCTTCTGTTATGGCAATGGAATCAGTGTCGTCTGCCCCGACAGTATAGTATTCGAGCATCGTAAATTCTGGATTATGGTAACTTCCAATTTGTTCACGATTTCTGAAACACGGTATAATTTGGTAAATACTGCGCTTGGTTGCCGCAATAATTGGTTTCATATGAATTTCAGGGGAAGGAATGAGATAAAGTTCCCTAGACGCATAAAATTCGCTTAGGTACTGCGTTGAAAAATTAGCGATTGTAGGCTCTGGAATAAGGTTTGTAGCTATAATAGGAGTACTAACTTCTAAGTATTCATTTTCAGCAAACCAATTACGCATAGCCCTCATTAATTCACTTCTTTGTTCAATGGCTTTAACATTCATGCGGCGACTATAACTGGTAAAGGACCTTTTTGTAAAGGAAGGTGATATGGACACATATGGGTTGCTTTCGTATACTTGAGCGGATGATGAAAAATACATACGACACAAAAGATATAATATTTGCTCTGGCAACACCTTGGGGTAGCAGTGCCCTTGCGGTCATACGAGTTTCAGGAGAGGGCTGTATTGCCACTCTAGGCCAGACCTTCTCTCGCAGTGAAGCATTATCTAAAAGTGCATCACACACCTTGGTGCACGGTGTTTTACTTGATGTTTCGACCAAGCAACCGATCGATGAGGTAGTACTGGCTGTTTTTCGTGATGGACGAGGCTACACCGGTGAAGAGAGTGTAGAAATAACCTGTCATGGGAGTAGAGCTGGCATAGAATCAATCTTTGGTGTTTTAAAAGAGCTTGGCATGCGTAGCGCAGCCCCAGGCGAATTTACCTTTAGAGCTTTCATGCGCGGTCGCATGGACTTAACTCAAGCTGAAGCGGTCATGGAAATAGTCTCAGCTCAGTCTCAGTTAGGGCATTCCTTGGCGCTTGGGAGGCTGGAAGGGAATTTGTTCTCTTTGATTGAAGAGATTAAACAACAGGTTCTCGAGGCAATGAGTATAGTTGAGGTACAACTCGATTATGCTGAAGATGAGATTGTCGAAAATACCAATTTTCCTTTTGCAATAGTCGAGGGAGCTCAACAACGTATTGAAACACTGCTGAGCACTTATGCTATCGGTAAATTATATGGCGAGGGGGCCAAGGTAGTTTTAGCTGGAGCTACTAATGCCGGAAAATCGACTCTTTTCAACCTCCTGTTGAAAGAAGACCGTTCGATTGTTTCTGAAGTGCACGGTACAACCCGTGACTTCATTGAGTCAAAAACGGTCTTGGAAGGTATACCAATTCGCCTCTATGATACGGCAGGATTACGTGATTCTTTTGATGCGGTAGAGCAAGAAGGAATTAGGCGAACACACCGATTATTAGAAGAGGCCGATCTCATCTTGTTATTGCTTGATGGCACTGAACATGATGATCAATCAATAGATTTATACGGAGAACTGATTACTGATCCGCGCTGTATAATCGTGTGGAACAAGACTGACTTGACCACTAGAAAACCACGAACGGGAAGTTTTCCTCTTAGTGCTAAACGAGGCGAGGGCTTTAAAGCCCTCCGTGAGGAGATGCTCAGTCGCCTTCGTCATGAAATTCAACGACCTGACGGTCAAGACCTTGTTATAGAATCGGCTCGACAACGTACTGAATTAATCAGAGCTCATGAAGCGCTAACAAAGGTTTTGGAACTCGCTCACGGCGATATTCCCCTCGACATTATTGCAGTGGAGATGGGCGAATCTTTAGACGCGTTAGGGTCATTAACCGGAGAAGTTGCATCCGCTGATATTTTAGAAAAGATATTTAGTGGATTTTGCGTAGGAAAATAATATGGATTACGATGCATTAATAATAGGAGCCGGCCATGCCGGCATTGAGGCTTCCTTAGCCTTAGCACGGCTGGGGTACAATTCACTTCTGATTACCCAAAGTTTAGACGCTATCGGACGACTCTCTTGCAATCCCGCTATAGGGGGATTGGCTAAAGGTAACATTGTGCGGGAAGTCGATGCCTTAGGGGGCGAAATGGCACACCTCATCGATAAATCGATGATTCAATTTCGCATCCTCAATAGACGGCGGGGACCGGCGGTACAGGCCCCTCGGGCACAAGCCGATAAATTTACCTATCACCGAGTAGCTAAAGAGACCCTTGAAGGACAAAAAGGACTGGCTCTGTTTCAGGATACAGTAGTCGATATCATCTTGAGTTCTGACAACCGTAAGATTGTTGGAGTCGTGACCGAACGCGG
>JAQVOO010000157.1 GCA_028702575.1 Sphaerochaetaceae bacterium | reverse complement strand
AGGAGGCGGAGATTCTTTTGGAGCAGGCTTAATTTATAGTCTAATCAACAAAAAAGATTACCAAGCAGCTGTTAACTTTGCATCAGCCGCTTCGTGTCTTAAACACACCATTGAACACGACTTTAATCTAGTCACTGTTGCTGAAGTGGAAGCTTTAGCTGCTGGGGATGCTTCAGGGAGAGTCCAACGCTAAAAACAAGTAAGATGGTACCCCTCATTCTTTTCATTTACCCGCGTGAGGATCTTTCAGGCACTAAAAGGACTACATTGGATGGTCTTGGCAACATACAATCCTAGTAAGTTAAGAATACTGGTTAAAATAAAAACTAAGGTAAATCCAAATAAACTAACTAAATACCCAGCCAATAAGGGATAGAGAACTTGCATAATAGAACCAGCGCCTGAAAGGCCTGTATAAAGGGCCCTATTTTCATCGGTAGAAATCTCAAGCAACACACCCGCTGATGCAATTTGGTTAATGGAGTGGCCAGCACCACTAAGTAAAAATACTAGAGCATACCAAGCAGGAACAGCTGGCACAATCAAAGCCACAATCGGAGTTAAGGCACTGATGATAACAAATAAATAGAGCATAACGCGGTAACGGGAACTTTTTGAAAAAAGGTTTAATCCAATCGTCACCCCCAGAGCACCCGTCATCTGGACTAAAAGGAACGTACCTGTGAGACTCCCATCTACGACAAACTTTTGACGAGCGAACAAGATGAAGAACGGCACAGTTGCGGTAATAACCCCAGTAGTATTCATCAATAAAAGATATTTTCTGAAATTAGGATCGCGTTTTAAAATCGTCCCAAATTCTTTTATTTTATCTTGCAACGTTGTTTTAGCCACGTTGAGTGTCTGAGGCTCCACAATGAGCCAAAACCCAATGGTCCCCACCCCTAAAAGCAAACCAGCAAGCAAGAAAAGGAGACTATAGTTGTTGGGATAGGGTAAATTAGAAAGGATTATCTTAACGAGTAGAGCCGAGACAATCACTCCAATACTGGAAATCAATTGCTTTACCATCAGGAGTTTCTTCCTACGGGATGGTGCAATCACTTTACCCATTATATCTGTATATGAAATATTGGCATAAGCTCCACTGAAAGAAAAAACAGTCATGATTACCAGAACAGCCCACACCTTCCAAGAAGCTTCTTCACCCAGATTCCGCAAAAAAACTCCCAGAGGAGGGTGGTGACTCGAATGTAAATACCAATCAAGAGCGCTGGTTTTTTCTTTTTTAGAGGAACTATCATCCCCGCAAAAACCAATTGCATGAATTTAGTTCCCCCCACCATAATGGCAGAAAGAATACCCATGTGCATAGCTGTCCCCCCCAATTCTGCAAGCATATTGGGAACAACCGTGTTTATATCGATGAAGTTGAGGGTTAAGGCCAAAAAAAGGGCATGAATAAGAAACGCTGTAAAATTTACTCTCTGTTTTCTCGGCTCATCCATCTCCGTCTTTTAGCTCCTTGCTTATAATACCTACGGCTCTGGATAAGAACAAGTAGTATTAGGGGAAGGGGTAAGTACCCCTCCCCTCCTAGAAATATTACCTATGCTTCGCGAGCTTGTTTTAAAGCTTTAGTCCACCAGGCCAGATGCTCTAGCATATCCTCAACAAGGGGTTCAAGATAGGGGAAATCTTTAAATTGTTTCTTCCCTTCCATGACCGAGAAAAAATCGACGCCTTGCAAATGGGCAGTTCGTTGTAGTGGAGCCATGTGTAACTCCAAACAAATTAGCCTGAGTTGCTCAACAGCCCTAGCTCCACCAAGGGAACCGTAGGCAAAATAAGTCGCCGGCTTGCGAACCCATCCTTCATAGGCATAATCAAGGGCATTTTTTAACACCCCAGGTATGCTCCCATTGTACTCTGCAGTTACAAACACAAATCCATCGAACTCAGTTAATTTCTTCTGCCATTTAAGCCCAATAGGATCTTTTGTAGGGATAAGCGAAACGGCACCAAGCTCATTGAAGAAAGGCATAGGATAATCGCGCAAATCAATTACTTCAAAAGAGAGATCTTCTCGCTTTGAAGCAATCTCTATAAGATAATCAGCAGCTTGTTTTCCGATGCGAGCATCGCGTGTGCTACTGATGATAATTCCAATCCTTGGGGTACTCATAATACACACTCCTTATGGAATAACTTGTGATAATTCAAATGTACTGAGAATAAAATAACATGTCAACAACTGATATATTAGTATCGATAAAAAACTATGCATTACGAATTTACGCAGGGAAGAACAAGAATGAGGGCATCGTTTGGAACCGAAATGTAAAACTTTCATTGACCTATCTAACAAACATAAGGGGCAATGAAGCTGTTGCTCCAAAGATATTTTTTTAATTATCAAAGTTCACTCTACCGGAGTTCAGGATTATTAATTTCCTGAACCCGATAGAGTGATAAACACGGTATACCAAAGTCCTCTGGGAATTTATGGCTTTACACCATTACTAGTTTTTCGATTACTTTTTAGTTACGGGGTGATCAGGGTGGTATGAGCCAGCTGGGGATTTAAAAACAATCGCTAGACGGTTCCACGAGTTAATTGCATCTATAGCGAGCGTCAAATCGACCATCTCCTTATCACTAAAATGCTCCTTGACCCGATCATAGATTTCATCCAGATTGTGATATTCACTGATTCTGGTAATGACCTCTGACCACTCAATGGCTGCGCGTTCACGGGGACTATAATAGGGTGCTTCCCTCCAAGTACTTACCCCATACAAGCGTTGCTCGGTCTCTCCTTTATCACGAGCATCTTTTGTATGCATATCAAGACAAAAGGCACAACCATTAATTTGTGAAGCACGTATTTTCACCAACTCCACAAGCAATGGTTCTAAAGTTGTACTTTCTATGTACTCCTCTAGTCCTCGCAAAAATCCAGTCCCTTCAGGGGCAACTTCTGTATATCGTATACGATGACGATTCGTTTGTGTTTTGTCCATATCGCTTACTCCTTATATATGGTTTTTCGAAATACGGTTGAAAACGGATAACCAGAAAGATCTTTTCTCAATGTAATTGGAGTCTTGCTGGCTAAGCTCACAGCACTATCCTTGAGACACTCTCCCGTTGCCGACTGATAGTCAGGTAAAAGTTCCGCTACAGGAACAGCACTATGGGCATAGCCCCACAAACAAGGCTCCAACAATTGCTGGTTGAATAAAATAAGATCAATATCTATTGTGCGCGGCGCGTTTTTATCTTCTGTGCGGATGCGTCCCAAGCGCGCCTCCAAGGGACGTAACACTTGTTCCTTGAGGTTTTGGGCATCCCTTGTAGTCGTAGCTAACATCGCAGCATTCAGGAAGTTGGGACCATCAGACCCAATGGCTCTTGATTCCCAGACAGAAGAGGTTTGTAACACCGTCACCTGCTGACGTAAAAGATTAACCGCTTGGAAAAGATTAACTTCTGGTTCAATATTTGATCCTAGAAGTAAGCAGACGCGTTGTTCTTTCTGGTTCATAATAGATCCTCTCTGGTTCGTTCAATCTCAACTCCTACAGAACTTGAAAAGCGCACCGCACCAGGCTTTTCTAGACGGATACGAACCTTGGTAACTCCTGGATCTTCAAGACACAGTCGCGCAAGGTCTGTAGCCAATGCCTCTACGGTGTACCGTTGGGCAGTTTCCGCATATTTCAATAACTTCTTGGCTACTGTGCGATAATTGACACTGTCTTGCACCTTGTCACTCAATCCAGAGGTATGCAGGTCGGTGAATAAGACAACATTGATTACAATTTCCTGTAATTTTTCACGCTCCCACTGATTAAATCCAATGATTCCTCGGGCAACTAGGTCTTTAATGAAAATTTGATCCATTGCAACTCCTCCTTAAAGTAAGTGTCGACCACCATCAACATAGAGAATTTCTCCTGTGATATAGGTCGGCCCAGTTAATAAAAAGAGCAGGGCTTGATTAATCTCTTCCAGAGTTGCCCATCGTCCAGAAGGAATTTTGTCTAGTATTTTTTTATCTACAGCGCCATCAGTCGGTGGTAACACTGCCCCCAGTGCCAGACCATTGACCGTTATGTGGGGTGCCAATGCAGCAGCGAGAGAATGAGTCAATGATGCCAAGGCCGATTTGCTAATACTGTAGGGTAAATGCTCTGCACTTGGGCGCGATACACGCCAATCTAACAGATTAATAATTCGCCCCTTTTCTTCGGGTGGTAGGGCACGAGCAAAGGCCTGACTAAGTAAAAAAGGAGCAGTCAGATTGACCATCAGATGCCGATTCCAATCTTCAAGACTGGAATTTTCCCAATTCAATTTTTCAAAAATTGAAGCATTGTTAATCAAACCTACTAAAAAGCCGTGTTCTAAAACACGCGGAACCAAGGTCTTTACTTGCTCTATCTGGGCAAGATCTGCCTGCAATAAAATTATCTTTCTCCCCAGCGCTTCAATCTCCTCACGAAGGATATCGGCCTCAGTTTGAGACTGCCAGTAATGGAGGGCAACATCTATACCTGAACGGGCAATAGCGAGGGCAATTGAGCGCCCTATCCGGCGAGCTCCTCCAGTAACTAAAACAAATTTATCTTCTTTCATGATGGGGTAACCCACAAGCTGTAAAGAACTCGGCCCGGAGGGCTGCATCTTCACTATAATAACCGCGCCACACCGTAGTTCGTGTCATTGGCGTTTTTTCTCGAACACCACGCAACTCCATGCACATATGGTGAGCTTCTATATAAATCGCAATTCCATCGGGATGAACCATTTCATCTAACATATCGGCAATCTCTTGTCCGATTCGCTCTTGAACAGCAAATCGTCTTGAAAATAGTCGCACTAATCTAGTTAGCTTGGAAATTCCAATAATACTTTCATTGGCTATGTACCCTATATAAACATTTCCATAAAAAGGAAGGGCATGATGTTCACACAAGGAGGAGAAAGGAATCGGCCCTTGGATTATTTGACTAAATTTACAATCGGATAGATTGTGGCATTCCGTGCTAAAAGATTTTACTAGTTTCGGGTCTCCATCATACCCTTCGGTGA
>JAQVOO010000156.1 GCA_028702575.1 Sphaerochaetaceae bacterium | reverse complement strand
TTGGGGTACACAACTGGACAACAGCGATTTTTAGCAGATGGTTGTAACCTTTCTTTGTCTGCTCTTCAAACTGCCTTTGAGGCACCTCTAAAGCGGGTTTATCCAAGAATGATCGATGAGAAAGTAGCAGAGACTGTTCCTACCTTACATTGGGAAACAGAGCGGAGAGTCACATCGACATTTACTACACCCTCACCAAAGGTGCTTATCCCAGTGTTTCCAGGAACGAATTGTGAGTACGATCTGCAATTTGCACTTTCTTCTGCAGGGGCGACCTGTGAAGTCTTTGTCATCAACAACCTGACTCCCCAAGGGGTCCGCGATAGTGTCAAAGGGTTTGCCAAAGCACTCTCTAAAAGTCAAATACTCTTTTTGCCCGGAGGATTTTCCGGTGGAGATGAACCGGATGGATCGGGAAAATTTATTGCTGCTTTCTTACGTAACCCCCTCATTGCGGAACAGATTATGCGCTTGTTGGAGGTCAGGGATGGGTTGATAGGTGGGATTTGTAATGGATTTCAGGCGTTGATTAAACTAGGATTATTACCCTATGGGAAAATGATTACTCCTTCTGAGGATGATCCGACCTTGAGTTTCAACCTGCTAGCGCGACACCAATCTATGTTGGTTCGCACAAGGGTAGCTTCCACCCTCTCGCCATGGATGAGTAGTTATAAGGTGGGGGACATCTTTCTTGTGCCTATCTCGCATGGAGAGGGGCGCTTCATCTGCAAAGATGCGGTCATGGACCAATTGGTCCAAAATGGGCAGGTTGCTTGCCAGTATGTCGACTTAGAGGGGCGAGCCACCATGAACCTACCGTTCAACCCCAATGGTTCAACTTATGCTTTGGAAGCCCTTTCTTCTCCTGATGGTCGCGTCTTTGGCAGGATGGCCCATAGTGAACGGGCTACCAAAGAACTCTATAAAAATACTCCTTACAGGGGCGATGATAGGTTGTTTGTAAATGGAGTTACCTACTTCTCCTAACAGAGCACTGCTTAAGCAGTACAGAGGAATTTAGGCTATGCAGGATGGTTTTACTACTCTTGCCACATATTAAGCTCTAGTGAGCTTTTTGAAATAATAGTGTACATACTCATATGAAGTTGCGATTTTGTCACTAATCGAAACAACCACACTTTCAAGATAGCGGGGCATGATCTTTGTCTTGGGGAACATGTGTTTGACAATGATGTCGGCTTCACGTTCGTTGACTGTAAAATACTTCTTGGCATTTGCCAGGGCAATTTTAGGGTGTTCTTGACCATGAAGAGCTTTGGCACTGTCGGTAGCTTTTCGCTCTCTCCAATCATAGAGGAAGAAATCGTGTAATAGCCCGCCACGTGCAGCTGCCCTATAATCTAATTTCAGTACTCTTGAGATTACATAAGAGATGTAGGCAACCCGTAAGACATGGTCATAGATATAATCGGTATGATGAAAATAGGTCTTGAGTTTCAAAAATTCTTCATGTCTTAGAATATCATGAACAAGGTGAAAGAATTCTTTTTGTTTTGGGCGAGGGATATGGGTTGGGATTACCCCCGTGCGGATCATAAAAAAATGGATATGGAACCCTAGTAATATTATCAAAAGCAGGATAAGAGAAAAAAAGAAGATTGAGCGATCGCTTAGGAGTCGGTAATAGGTCGAAAATGTGTTTGAAATCAAAAAAGTTAGAAAAAGGCCACCCGATAAACTAAAGAGTCTTTTCAGTTGTTGCTGGTTCCATTTTCCAAAGATGTTAGTCGGTTGTGAAATATACAGTATGTTGCTCCCACTTGTAGAATGGTCTTAAGGTAGCGAAATCTGGTGGTAACGTCAAGGGTAATATACTAGGTCCAATGCTTTTTTTCCCTGGACGGTTCTCCTTCATGCTGCTAGGATTAGCCAATGAAGAGAAGATTACATGAAACATATTGAAGTTGCTGCTGCAGTTTTTATCCAACACAACAAAGTTTTTGCCGCTCAAAGGAAGAATGAGGGGGAATTAGCCTTGTACTGGGAGTTCCCGGGGGGCAAATTAGAACACGGAGAAAGTGGCGAAGAGGCCGCTATACGGGAGATTAAAGAAGAACTATCGGCAGAGATTGCCGTGGTAAAATATTTGACGACTATTGTGCATCAATATACTACTTTCAAAATTACCCTGATTGCTTATCTGTGCGAAGTGACTAGTGGGAACCTCACGATATCTGAGCACATTGCCTCGCGTTGGTTAGCTAAAGAAGAGCTCCATACAGTCGAATGGGCCGCCGCCGATCTACCTATTGTTGCGCTTGTTGAAAAGATGTTGAGGTAGGAACGATGGCGAATTCAATCGATAGTAAGCTAGCTACGAGTTTAGAAACTGGCTTTATTGATTACGCTGTACCATCTGCTGAAGATTATAGACCCCGTTTAATTTTAAACAATCCTCCCACAAATAATGTCTTGTCGGCCCTCTGTCGAGAAATCGAAGAGTGTGTGAGTTTTGAATTCTCGGTAGCTTTCATCACTCGGGAAGGGCTTGCTATGCTTTTGCAACCCCTTTATGAAGCTCAAGGGCGGAAAGTGCAGGGGAAAATTTTGACCTCCGATTATCTCAATTTTACCGAACCGGAGGCGTTGAGTACTATTTTAAAATATTTTCCGAATATAGAACTCAGGGTTTACTCAGGCAAGCCTTTTCATGCCAAGGGGTATCTATTTTATCGCACTAGTGAAGCCTATACCTCTCTTATTATTGGTAGTTCAAATCTAACTGCTACAGCTTTGGCCACCACCCGCGAATGGAATATTCGGTTGGCCTCTTTAAAAGAGGGGGACTTACTGCGTACGATGCAAGCTGAATTTAATGATGCTTGGGAGTGTTCCTACAAGGTTTCTTCAGCTTGGATTACCCAGTATAGTCGAATTAGAAAGGCATTCAAGAACCTCCCTTTTCAGGAAGAATATCCGCAAACCGTATCGATAAATCCCAATATAATGCAAAAAGAGGCTTTACAAGCATTGGCCACTTTGCGTCAGCAAGGGAAACGTAAAGCAATGCTCATTTCGGCCACCGGTACTGGGAAAACCTTTTTGAGTGCTTTAGATGTTAAGGCTTTTCAACCTAAGCGTTTTCTTTTTATTGTTCACCGGCAGCAAATAGCTTCTGAGTCGTTGCGGAGCTTCAAGAAAATCCTAGGTGAAAATATCTCCTGTGGATTGTTAGGTGGAGGACAGATCGTAGATAAAGAGGCACAATACATCTTTGCGATGATCCAAACATTATCCAAAGATGAGGTGTTATCTTCCTTTGCACCAGAGAGTTTCGATTATATTGTAGTTGATGAGGTTCATCGAGCGGGAGCTCATTCCTATGAAAAAGTGTTGTCCTATTTTACACCAAAATTTCTTTTGGGGATGACCGCCACACCAGAGCGAACCGATGGCTATGATATCTATCAACTATTTGACCATACGATTGCCTACGAAATTAGGCTTAACCAAGCTCTGGAAGCTGATCTTTTAGCCCCTTTCCACTATTATGGAATCTCTGATCTCTCCATTGCCGAAAAAGAATACGATGATGTCTCTCTGTTTTCCCGTCTTGAAGAAGAGGAGTGGGTTGCAAAGGTAAAATCTACGATTGATAAATATAGCCTGGAAAATACGAGAAGGCGTGGATTAATTTTTTGTTCACGTAATCGAGATGCACTCCTCCTATCACAAAAATTATCGGCGTTAGGTTTAAAAACCCTTGCTTTAAGTGGTAACGCTAGTGAACAAGAACGTGACGATGCTTTTACAAGGTTGGAACAAGAAGAGTTAGAGGGAAGTTTGGAATATCTTATCGCTGTAGATATTTTCAATGAAGGGATCGATATTCCTTCGTTGAATCAAATAATTATGCTTAGACCAACCCAATCGGCGATAATCTTTGTCCAACAAATGGGACGTGGATTGCGCAAACACCCCAGTAAAGACTTTCTTACTGTAATAGATTTTATTGGCAACTATAGAAACAACTACATGATCCCAATTGCCCTTTTTGGTGATACTAGTTATAAAAAGGATTCTTTACGGAAATTAATCAGCAGTGGTAGTCTGGCCATTAGTGGTGTTTCAACAGTCAATTTCGATAGAATAGCCAAAGAACGAATTTATAAAGCAATCAATGAAGTTTCGTTTAAGAGCGTGAGAATTCTCAAGAAAGAATATAATAAGGTCCGTACTAAGCTCGGCCGGGTCCCTAGAATGATGGACTTTATCCACCATGGAGCTATTTCTCCGCTCTTGTTTATCGATTATTCAAAGAATTACTATACCTTTAAAAGCAGCGTAGAAGATAATTTCACCCATCAACTTCAGATCCACCATCTTCAGAGTTTAGATTTCTTGTCAAAAGTTGTTTGTTCGGGTATTCGTCCTTATGAAGGGGTGCTCATAAAACAATTCGTAGCGGGAGTTTTATCGATAACGCTTAAAGAGTTCAAAGCCCTCATAAAACAACGGTATGCAATAGAGCCTTTAGAAGGAGCTTTGCTCTCTGCTATCCACATTTTACAAAATGGCTTTTACCAAGCGGCCGTCAGAAATGGTTTTGGCAATTTAGCTTACTGTAGATGGCACAGTGGAGCATTAGTTCCTACTTTTGAATTCCTGCAGTTACTGACCAATAAATTTTATCGTAGCGAAGTTGATGATATTCTTAAAGTTGGAGATTATGCCTACAAAACCCACTTTTTATCCCAGCGGCAGGCAGATGATTTTGTTTTATACCATAAATATTCGCGCCAAGATGTGTGTCGTTTGCTTGGTTGGGAAAAAGATGGGAGTGCTACCTTGTTTGGGTATCGAGTGCACCCTGCCAGTAAGACCTGTCCTATCTTTGTGACCTATCATAAAAACGTAGAGGCAATTGATTCAAGTATTGATTATAACGATTATTTTATTTCTCCCGCTGAATTCGCTTGGGAAACGAGGACACGAGTAAGAGTACACTCTCGGGAGGTAAAAGCGATTGAAAAAGAATCAAATCAAATGCGAAAACTCCTCTTTATTCAAAAAAACAATGATGAAGGGAGAACCTTTTATTATATGGGTGATCT
>JAQVOO010000020.1 GCA_028702575.1 Sphaerochaetaceae bacterium | reverse complement strand
TTTCTCATTGACCTCTGCAGGAACATATCCACGGGCAAGATCTATCTGCAATTCCATCTCAATATCTGCATCTTCAGTCATAGTGAAAAGAACAAGATCTTTGTTAATAATTTCTATGTTGTTCTTTTCAAGTTTAACTCCCGTGAATGTCCCGGGACCTTTGCCTTCAACTGAAATCACAACACTCTCGATATCTTCAGGCATCTTTATTTTAAGTTTTTTAATGTTTGCAATAATGTCGGGGATATCTTCTACTACTCCGGGCAGTGGCTCGAACTCGCTCGAAATGAGGTGGGGAATTCCCTCCTCATTTACGCTAGTGAATTTCACGGCTGTCACGGCGTATCCCTGGATAGAAGAGAGAAGCACCCTTCGCAAAGTATTACCAACCGTGGTACCGAACCCACGTTCAAATGGATAGGCAATAAACCTACCCGAATCAGCTTCTACTAAGCTATGTTCAAAGGTAATTCCTTTCGGCTTTTTAAATCCTTTCAACAGGTTTTTACGTGCCATGTTTACTCCTTAACGAGAATAGAGTTCTACAATCAACTGCTCGTTGATGTCAGCCACTTCGGAGACATCAGACCGTCTTGGTACAGCCAAGAATGAACCTTTCATAGTATCTGGATTGAGAGAAAGCCAAGGAGAAACTCCCGACTTTGAGAACTCTTTAAGATTTTCCTTGATGATAAGCATTTTTTGCCCATGAGGGCCAATCGAAATTTCATCACCAACTTTCAGTCGATAGGAGGGTACATCTACTCGCTTGCCATTTACAAAAACATGCCCATGACTTACTAATTGAGCTGCCTGATTACGGCTAGTAGCGAAGTGGAGCCGGAAAACTACGTTATCAAGCCTTTGCTCTAACAACATAATAAGGTTTTCTCCAGTCTTTCCAGGGATACGTGCTGCTTCATTAAAAGTTAGTTTAAACTGCTTCTCTAGCATGCAGTACATTCTCTTGAGCTTCTGCTTTTCACGAAGCTGCATCCCATAACCAGTCATCTTTTTTGAACGAGCGCGTGGATCCTTACCGGGAGTACTCACATTCTTTTGTGTAATGGGGCACTTTGCGGTATGACAACGATCTCCCTTAAGGAATAATTTAACCTTTTCTGCGCGACAATATCTGCATTTAGGTCCTGTATATCTAGCCATGTTTACATCTACTCCTTATCAGACTCTTCTGGTCTTCCGCGGACGGCAACCATTGTGTGGGATTGGGGTTACATCTCTAATGCTTCGCACTTTGAGCCCCAATACACCCAAGGTCCGAATAGCCGACTCACGACCGATTCCTGGTCCCTTTACGAAAACATGAACTTCCCGCAGACCGTAATCGATAGCCTTCTTGGCAGCGGTCTCAGCAGCAGTTTGTGCTGCATAAGGAGTCGATTTCTTCGCCCCTCTAAATCCAAGACCACCTGCACTCGCCCAAGAAACTGCGTTACCAGTTAGATCGGTGACTGTCACAATGGTATTATTGAATGTCGCTTGAATATAGACATTCCCCTCATATACCGTTTTCTTGACTTTGCGTTTTGCTTTAGCCACTTTCAAATCTCCTTATTTCTTCTTACCGGCAACGGTCTTTTTTCTACCCTTACGGGTTCTAGCGTTAGTCTTCGTTCTTTGTCCACGAACCGGTAATCCTTTCCTGTGACGAAGACCACGGTTACATCCGATATCCATCAGACGCTTAATATTTAGAGCAACTTCTGTTCTAAGGCGACCTTCCACCTTGTATTCACTCTCAATCAGTTTCCGCAATTCGTTCACATCTTCGGCAGATAAATTATTCATGCGCTCGTCAGGATTGACATTGCCTTTCTGACAAATTTCGAGCGCGGATCCTCTACCAATTCCATAAATATAGGTCAATGCAATCTTTACCGCTTTATTAGGTAAATCAACACCTGCAATTCTCGCCATTAACTGGCCTCCTCTAACCTGCTACTGTCAGTTTATCTCTGTCTCTGCTTGTGTTTGGGATTTTCGCAAATAATGCGAACCACCCCAGCCCGTCTAATAACCTTGCACTTATCGCACAAAGGTTTAACACTTGCTCGTACTTTCATCTTACTATCTCCTATAAATTCCTTGCTTTAATCTTGCCCTTACTAGTAATCCCTTCATGATGGTGCATCTTCATAATGCCCTCAATTTGGCTCATTGTATCAAGATTAACACCGACCATAATAATCAATGAAGTACCACCAAGCAACATCGCCACTGAAGCGGGGAAGTTGAAAAACTTCTGCACAATAGTGGGAATTAAGGCAATGGAAGCTAGGAATAAGGCACCAGGTAATACAATACGGTTTAGAACTTTAGTAAGATACTCTTCTAATCTCTCCGTACGTACACCAGGCACTGACCCACCATTTTCCCTAATCTGTTTGGCTATCTCAATAGGATTTAAGCTAACCTGGGTATAAAAGAAAGCAAAAGCAACAATCAACAGGGTGTAGATAATTAGATAGGGGGCACCCTGTGGGTTAAGCCATCTTGCGACCGCTTGTAACCAACGCACTTGTGGACCCAATGAAGATGCAATCTGCAATGGAAACGAAAGTAATGCTGAAGCAAATATGACGGGAATAACTCCCGAAGGATTTATTTTGAACGGAATGTAGGTACTTTGAGAACCATACATTTTACGTCCAACTACCCGTTTTGCATATTGCACAGGAATCTTTCTTTGTCCACGTTGTTCATATACAACCAACGCCACGACTGCCGCGAACATGGCGAAAACAATAAAAACTACGATTGGATTCAACGTTCCAGCCTGAACACTTCTCCATAACGTTACCAACGCGTTTGGAATACGAGCCACAATACCGGCAAATATTAATAAAGAAATACCGTTACCGACACCCTTGGCTGTTATTTGATCACCAAGCCAAACTAAGAACATTGACCCTGTCGTTACCGACATCATGGCAATCAGCGTAAAGGGGACAATACCCAAAGTCATCACATCTGGAATTGATTTTGCATACACTGTTACCACATAGGATTGAATCAAACAAACTAAGATAGTGCCTAAGCGGGTGTATTGCTGCATTTTCTTGCGTCCTGCAGCATCCTCAGTAAGTTTCTTTAAACTCGGTACTACCAACATAAGTAACTGCAAAATAATTTGAGTTGAAATGTACGGCATGATACCAAGCATAAATACCGAGAAATTAGAAAAGGCTCCACCGGCAAAGAAGTTCAAATATTCTGTAAGCCCAATCGTGCTCGAATTACTTTGCGACAAGAAATAGAGCTTCAGGACTTCAGGATCAATTCCTGGAATTGGAATGAACGCACCCACTCTAAAAACAACGAGTAATAGGGCCGTCCAGGAGAGCTTCTTCCTGAGTTCTTCAATCTTGAACATGTTTACTAAGGTGTTAGACATTGCGATCCTCTTTTTTATCTAATTTCGCCACCTGCCGCTTCGATTTTTTCAATCGCTGCTGCAGATATTTTGAGGCCCTCAAAGATTACCTTCTTCGTAAGTTCGCCATTGGCAAGTACCTTAGCCTGTGCATTTGCACCTTTGACCAAAGCCTTATCCTTAAGTGAACTTAGACTTACCACCTCACCATCATTAAACCAATTCGAAATAGCATCAAGTGAAACTACTTCATAATCTTGTTTAAATGGGTAGTTGGAAAACCCTCGACGTGCAAGGCGCCGATACAAAGGCATCTGACCGCCTTCAAACCCAGGTCGCACACCACCACCACTACGAGATTTTTGTCCATTATGTCCTCGACCACAAGTCCGACCCTTCGAAGAAGCGCCTCGACCTACAATCGTTTTTTTCGTATTAGCACCCACGGGTGCATTAATTTGTCCCATGTTATATCTCCTCGACTTTAACCAGATGGGCAACGGCACGAACCATACCCTTTATAGTGGGGCTCGCATCATGCTCAATAGAGCTTCCAATCTTCTTGAGACCGAGTGCTTTAACAGTCCTGCGCTGTACGGGAATGCTACCAATAACACTTTTTACCAGTGTTACCTTGATCTTCTTTGCACTTGCCATAGCTTACCCCCACATCTCGCTGAGGGACTTTCCTCGGCTCATAGCGAGTTCCTTAGCATCAAAAAGGTTTTCTAGAGCATCAAAAGTTGCTTTAACCGTATTAACACTATTTTTGGAACCGAGCGACTTACTTAACACATCTTTAATACCACAGGCATCCATAACGTGTCGTACAGCTCCACCAGCAATAACACCGGTTCCGGGAACGCCGGGCCGTAGTAATACACTCGCACTCTTAAAATTACCCAAAATTTCATGGGGAATGGAGTCCTTAACCATGGGTACAGTGATCATGGAATCCTTAGCTTTATCTACAGCTTTTCGAATTGCTTCTGTAATATCGTTTGCTTTGCCAGAACCATAACCGACTTTACCATTTTGATCCCCAACCACTACGAGAGCGGAGAAGGAAAAGCGCCTTCCACCTTTAACAACTTTGGAAACACGATTAAGTTTGACCAATTTCTCTACTAACTCGTTGTCTTTGTTTCTATTTGACCTATCCACCATATCCCCCTAGAATTTGACTCCAGTCTTTCTGGCACCGTCGGCGATACTCTTCACAATTCCATGGAAGAGATACCCGTTGCGGTCGAACACAACGGAATCAATATCCTTCTCAAGGATTCGTTTCCCAATTACTTCACCCAATTTAGCGGCATCTCCAACATTGTTTTTCAGATCACGCAATTCTGGTTCCATTGTACTGGCCGAAACTAATGTATGCCCTGCAACATCGTCAATAACCTGCACGTACATATGAAGATTACTTCTGAAGACAGTCATCCTCGGCTTGGTCGCGGTACCAAAGATATGCTTTCTGATATGAATCTTACGCTTAGCGCGCTTCCTATTCTTATCTAAAACTCTTTTCATTTATTCACCCTACCTATTTCTTACCGCCAGACTTGCCGACTTTACGTTTAATTATTTCATTATCGTACTTGATTCCCTTCCCTTTATAAGGTTCAGGAGTTCTCAAAGACCTAATTTCCGCACTCACTTGACCGACCCGCTGTTTGTCTACACCAGAAACTACAATAGTATTAGCATTTTCACAAACAATTTGCACATCAGAGGGAATCATAAACTCAATTGGGTTAGAATACCCAAGGTTGAGTAATAATGTCTTTCCCTTCGCTTCTGCACGAAAACCAACACCGTTAACTAAGAGCTTCTTGGAAAACCCAGTTGAAACTCCCACGATCATATTGTGAATTAGTTGACGATAGAGTCCATGAAAACCACGACTTTGATTAGTTTCCTCAGTTCTGTTTACCACCACATTATCAGCGGAAACTTTAATTTCCACTTCAGGCCGGTAATTTTGAACCAGTTTCCCTTTCGGTCCCTCTACAGAAATCAAGCCGTCAACAGCTTTGACAGTGACTCCTTTGGGCAATGCAATCGGTAACTTACCTATTCGAGACATAGTTCACCACCTTACCAAATTGAACAGATCAGTTCACCACCGACCTTATTTTCGCTAGCTTTCTTACCCGTGATAATACCCGAAGAGGTTGAAACAACTACCACACCGTAGCCATTGTAAACTCTCGGCAAATCGCGATATCCAGAATATACACGCCTTCCAGGAGTGGAAATTCGATCAATACCATGGAGAACCGGGTTCTGCTTCTCATCATATTTCAAGAATACTCTAATAGTATTCACACCATCTTTATTGACAATTTTTTTGAAATTCTTAATGTACCCTTCGTTCTTCAAAATTTTTATAATCTGAAGTTTTAGTCGGGATGTCGAAATTTCAACTTTCTCATGCTTAGCCATGCTAGCATTTCTGATTTTTGTCAGCATATCAGCAACAGGATCACTTATAGCCATGTTTTTCTCCTACCAGCTGGATTTGGTAACGCCAGGGATCTGTCCTTCACTGGCAAGTTTTCTAAAGCAAATCCTGCACATTTCGAATTTCCGCATATATCCACGGGGACGTCCACAAATCTTACAGCGATTGACTTTCCTGGTGCTGTATTTCGGTGTCCTATTTGCTTTAACAATTAATGATTTTTTTGCCATCCTATTCTACTCCACCTTATTTCGCAAAAGGCATACCTAGCTTTTTCAGCAAGGCAAACCCCTCTTCATCGGTCTTGGCCGAAGTTACGATAGCAACATTCAACCCACTTACCCGTTCGATCTTATCATAATCGATCTCAGGAAAAATAATCTGCTCGGTAATACCAAGTGAGAAATTTCCATTCCCGTCGAAAGCGTTAGGATTGACGCCCTTAAAGTCCTTAACACGAGGCAAAGCAACACCAATCAATCGCTCTAAGAAAAACCACATATTATCACCACGCAGAGTGACAACGGCTCCAATTTCCTGTCCTGCACGGACTTTAAAGTTCGCAATTGATTTTCTCGACTTTGTCTTAAGTACGTGCTGCCCAGTTATCTGTTCCAGCTCTTTTACAGCAGAATCAAGCAATTTTTTATTGACAATAGCCTCGCCAACTCCAACGCTTACGGAAATTTTTTCTACTACGGGAACTTGCATTTTAGACTTATAGCCCATCTCAGTAAAAAGTTCCGGAGCGACCTTTTCAAGATATTTTGTTTTTAAATTTGGTACAAACTTTTCCATCAGATCACTTCCCCAGTTTTCTTAGCAAAACGAACCTTAGCACCTTGTTCATCAAACTTGTACCCAATTCGCGTAGTCTGCCCACTCTTTAACAAAAAGGCTAAATTGGAAACATGAATCGGTGCCTCGATCTCTTTTATGCCGCCTTGATCCTGCTGAGAGCGTTTTTTCATGGTTTTTTTGACCATATTCACTCCCTGGACAACGGCCCGTTGGCTCTCGTGATCAATCTTCAGGATACGACCGGACTTACCCTTGTCTTTCCCTACGAGAACCTTGACACTGTCATTCTTTTTCAGTTTCATCTCTCAACTCCTACAACACTTCCGGCGCAAGAGAAACGATTTTTAAATATCCGCCTTCGCGAAGTTCGCGAGCGACAGGCCCAAAAATACGTTTACCACGCGGGTTATTGTTGGCATCAATGACTACGCAAGCATTGTCATCGAACCTGATATAGGTACCGTCAGGTCTACGGTATTCTTTTTTCGTTCGGACGATTACAGCCTTCAACAAGTCACCTTTCTTGATGGCTCCGTTGGGGAGCGCGTCCTTTACAGCCACAACGATAATGTCTCCCACTCCAGCGATCATTCTATGGCTTCCACCAAGAACCTTCACACACTGGACGCGTTTGGCACCACTGTTGTCTGCTACGTTCAAATATGTCTGCATCTGTACCATGACGTTGCTCCTTGCTATTTAGCCCGTTCTAAAATCTGCTCGAGGCGCCAGCACTTATCCTTGCTGATATGGCGGCACTCAACCACACGGACTAAATCGCCAGCATGGGCATCATTTCTCTCATCATGCGCCTTCACTTTTTTTGTGCGGGTCACATATTTTTTATAGAGAGGATGCAGTCTTCTAGTCGAAATCGCTACAACGATGGTTTTTTCCATCTTGTCGCTTGTCACCACTCCAGTGAACTTTTTTTTATTAGCTTCCATTAGACGCGAACCTCACTTAGTTGGATTTAGTACGTATGCCTAGAGCATACTCATGGATCAGAGTATTGAGCCGAGCAATTTTACGTCTTGTAGTACGTACTGCCAAAGGATCTTCCACATGTCCAAGCACTTTTGCCATTCTCAGATTTAAGGCCTCTCTGCGAAGTTCGTCCCGCTTGGTAACTAATTCCGCATAGGTCAAATCAGCATATGAATTTCTCATAACCTACTCCACTTCCCTTCTCATAATGAACTTAGTCTTGATCGGGAGTTTTGAAGCTGCTAATCGTAAAGCTTCGCGGGCAAGATCTTCTTGAACTCCACCCATCTCGAACATGACTGTTCCAGTCTTCACAACAGCTACCCAACCTTCAGGGTTTCCTTTCCCCTTTCCCATTCGGGTTTCTGCTGGTTTTTTAGTGTATGGCATATGAGGGAATATTCGAATCCACACTTTACCACCACGTTTAATATGACGGGTCATTGCAATACGGGCTGCCTCAATCTGTCGGCTAGTAATCCATTTAGGCTCTTCCGCCATAAGACCGAATTCACCGAATGCGAGATAATTACCCCGCTGGGCAACACCGTCCCGCTTTCCCCTTTGCACTTTCCTGTATTTAACTCTTTTTGGACTCAGCATGATGTACTAACTCCTCGTTTCAACGCCATCGAGCCTTTCTCGCACAGATTTACGTACAAGAAGACCAGCGTCATCTTTTTTCGATTTGTCTAAAATTTCCCCATTGTACACCCACACCTTAACGCCAATAATCCCAAAAGAGGTATTAGCTGGAGCAAAGCCATAATCGATATCGCTTCTGAGCGTATGCAATGGAACCCTTCCGTCTTTCGACCAATCGGAACTTGCAATTTCCCTACCACCAAGACGTCCAGAAACTTTAATCTTTACCCCTTGAGCGCCAGCTTGCATCGCCTTTGAGATAGCCATCTTTAAAGCTCTACGATGAGAACCACGACTAACTAATTGGCGAGCTACATTATAGGCAATCAACTGAGCATCAGCTTCTGGTTTTTTAATCTCTTTGATTTTGATTTGAACCTTTTTGTCGGTCAAACCTTGCAAGCGAGCTCCAAGTTTTTCCACATTGGAACCTTTAGAACCAATAATAATACCTGGTCGGCTTGTAGAAATAGTCAATGAAATGCGCTGTGGTTTGCGAACGATCTCTACATCAGCAATTTCTGCTCCCTGTACTTCAGGGCAACTTAGCAAAACTTTGCGAAGCTTCAAATCTTCATGTAAAGTTTCCGCGTATTCACGTGGATCAACATACCATTTCGATTTCCAAGTCTTGTTGACTCCCAAACGAAGCCCGATAGGATTAACTTTCTGACCCATTTATTCCCCCACCTTTTCGTCTAGCACCACAGTGATGTGACACTGCCTCTTCAAAAGAATGTCGCGACGTCCGTGAGAACGTGGCCACACACGCTTCATGCGGGGACCCTCATCGACAAATAATTGAGACACCACTAACTGCTCTTCATCAAGTCGCTTATTCTGACTTATTGCATTCGCAGCCGCAGACTGCACCAGCTTTTTAATGAGCAAAGCACCTTTTTGGGGCATTGCATCAAGAATAGCCAGAGCCTCGACATACGGCCTTCTCCTCACCAAGTCAGCTACTGGTCGGACTTTGGAAGGGGAAGCCTGCAAGTATCTTGCGCAAGCTCTAAAACCTTTTTTTTCTTCCATATTCACACCTACTACTTCCTTGCTCTCTTATCTGAAGCGGCATGCCCTCGGAAAATTCGCGTTGGAGCAAATTCACCAAGCTTGTGCCCTACTAAGTTTTCAGTAATGAAAACAGGCACCCATGTCTTACCGTTATAGACAGAAATTGTATATCCAACCATCTCAGGAATAATCGTAGAGGTGCGAGAATAGGTCTTAATCATCGCTTTTTGTCCCGATTTGTTAGATTCTGTAATCCTCTTGTAGAGTCTCTTCTCAATAAAAGGACCTTTTTTGATTGATCTAGCCACTTTCTCTACTCCTACTTCCGCTTCTTAACAATGAAATTACCCGAAGGCTTTTTCTTTTTACGCGTCTTGTAACCTTTGGTTGGTAAACCCCAACGAGTTACTGGGTGACGTCCTGCAGCAGTTTTACCTTCACCACCACCATGGGGGTGATCAACAGGGTTCATGGCAACACCGCGGACCTTTGGCCTTCGTCCAAGCCATCTGGCTCGACCAGCTTTTCCAATCGTAACGTTCATATGATCATCATTGCCTAAGGAACCGAGCGTTGCGCTACATTCTCCAAATATCATCCGAGCTTCGCCGGAAGGGAGACGAAGAGTAACATAATCGCCTTCTTTAGCTACAATAGTGGCTCCTAAACCAGCACTTCTAACCAGCTGACCGCCTTTACCAAGTTGTAATTCAACATTATGTACAGTCAAGCCAAGGGGAATGTTCTTCAATGGAAGCGCATTACCAATTTCAAGAGGAGCCGCGGGACCACTCATAATCTTCGCTCCAATTTTGATTCCCTTTGGAGCCAGAATATAACGCTTTTCACCATCTGCATAGAAAACGAGGGCGATATTAGCACTTCTATTTGGATCATACTCGACAGTTTTCACTGTACCAGGAATCCCAATCTTATCGCGTTTAAAATCAATAACGCGGTATGCTCTTTTATGTCCACCACCTCGGCGGCGAACACTAATGCGCCCTTTTGTATCACGACCAGCTTTTTGATATATCTTCTGGGTTAATGACTTCTCACTCTTATTGGTCGTAATATCGTCAAACACCAATGTAGTCTTCTGGCGGAGGCCAGGAGTATATGGTTTATAACTCTTTAGTGCCATGTGCTCCTCCTAGAGTCCTTCGACAGCTTGGATGACATCACCCTTAGACAACGTCACAATAGCTTTTTTCCAATCACCTGTAGTACCGGCGATATGACCGCCTTTGCCACGGGTATATTTCGGCTTACCTTTTACTGACACGACGTTACATTTCACGGGCGTTACAGAGAACAACTCTTTGATTGCTCCCATAATTTCAAACTTATTCGCCCTTGGATCAACTTTAAACGTGTATTTTTTTGGATCCGATTCCCGTGCAAGATTAGATTTCTCCGTCAACACGGGTTGAATGATTATTTGATCTGCTCTCACATTAAACCCCTTGCTTATCGCCGTAGAACTCATTGAGATTTGTTGCGGCGCTTTCAAGCATTAATACTTTTTTTCCATACAAAAGTTCTTTGGCTGAAAGCCTATTGTATGAAAGAACACGCAAATTAGGAATATTCCTAGCGGCTCGTCGCAACATTACATCATCATCTTTGAGGATGAGTAGTGTTCTTCTATTATCCTTAACAAAGTTTTGCAAGATTTTCGATAATTCTTTAGTCTTGCCATTCTCTACGGTAAAATCTTCAATAACTGCTAACCTTTCTTCTAGTACCGAAAGTGAAAGCAATGATTTCATCGCTAAGCGCTTCATTTTCTTGGGAAGGACATAACTATAATCTCGTGGCTTAGGTCCAAATATGGTACCACCACCAACCCAAATAGGAGACTTCTTATCTCCAGCTCGGGCATTACCCGTTCCCTTCTGTTTATAAGGTTTAGCGTTACTGTAATTCACTTCACTACGAGTTTTCGTAGATGCGGTTCCGACTCGACGATTTGCTAGCTCATTGTTGATAGCATGGTAAATCGATCCGTCACTAATCTCTCGATTAAAAACTGCATCGTTGAGAGTAATTGTTCGCAACTCTTCCCCTTTTATTGAAAAGACCTTTGTTTCCATTTCTCGCCTCTACTTCTTCTTCGCTTTTTTCACGATGACTACGCTCTGGGCGGGTCCAGGAATCGCTCCTTTCACCAAAAGAACTTTCATCTCTTCATCGACACGAACAATACGAAGATTCTGAACAGTTACCCGCTCTGTACCCATTCGTCCTGCCATCCGATGACCCTTAAAAGTGCGTGATGGAGACGCGGACATAGCTGTACCACCAATATCACGGTGAAACTTAGACCCGTGGGTTGCACGCCCACCAGCGAAACCATGCCGTTTCATACCACCTTGGAAGCCTTTCCCTTTGGAAGTACCGACCACATCTACAAACGAAACATCTTTAAATAGGTCAACTCCAAGAACATCACCAACAGCCGCTTCTTGACCGAAATCACGTATTTCTACCAAAGTCTTTTTTGGATTACAAATATCTTCAAACTGCCCTGCATATGGCTTAGTAGTCTGACTTTTCTTTTTGTCGAACGAACCCAGAACACATGAATTATATCCATGCTTCTCTACGGTTCTATTTTCAACAACCACATTGTCCTCTATTTTAATTACTGTCACAGGAGTAAGACGCCCTTCGGCATCAAACACTTGTGTCATTCCTAACTTTTTTCCGATAAGCCCTAACATCTCTTACCTCAACTATTACTGTCTAATCTCTACATCTACGCCAGCCGGAAGCTCAAGCTTCATGAGGGCATCCATAACTTTCGATGTAGGGTCCAGAATGTCAATCAGCCTCTTGTGTGTACGCATCTCAAACTGTTCGCGAGAAGTCTTGTTCACATGTGGCGATCTGAGAACAGTGTACTTGTTGATACGAGTCGGCAGAGGTACGGGGCCAGAGACTTTGGCACCAGCCTTTACTACTGTCTGTACGATAGACTTAGAGCTCTGTTCTACAAGCTCAATATCAAAACCTCTCAGCCGTACCCGAATTCTATCCTTAGCCATCATTCCTCCAAAAAACAGGTCTTGCCCGCGTCTATTTTTTTTAACGGGCAAGACGATTAGTCGTTCTTATTCTACGATCTCGATAACCTGTCCTGAAGCAACGGTCTTGCCGCCTTCACGGATAGCGAATCGCAATCCCTTATCCATGGCTACCGGGTTGATTAGCTCAACAATAATTTCCGTATTATCCCCAGGAAGCACCATTTGCTTGCCTTCAGGAAGATCTACAGTACCTGTAATATCGGTTGTACGGAAGTAGAACTGTGGACGATACCCACTAAAGAACGGCGAGTGGCGACCACCCTCTTCCTTGCTAAGTACGTATACTGTTCCCTTAAATTTTGCGTGAGGAGTGATTGATTTTGGCTTAGCCAAAACTTGTCCACGTACAACTTCATTTTTATCAACACCTCTGAGCAATGCACCAATGTTATCACCAGCCATACCTTCATCAAGCAGCTTGTTAAACATTTCAACACCAGTACAGACTGTATCTCGAGTCTCTTTAATACCAACAATCGAAACAGGATCATTGACGCGGACAATACCACGCTCAATTCTACCAGTAACAACGGTACCACGACCTGAAATTGAGAAAATATCTTCAATAGGCATCAAGAATGGAAGATCAACAGCACGCTCTGGGAGCGGGATATAGGTATCCATTGCTTCTAAGAGCTCCTCAATACACTTAATCTTCTCTGGATCATCTGGATGCTCCATAGCTTCGAAAGCCGAGCCCTTAATAATGGGAGTATTGTCTCCATCAAATTGATAATCGTTGAGCAAATCACGCATTTCTTCTTCAACCAATTCAATCAAGTCAGGATCATCGACCTGGTCAGTCTTGTTAATAAAAACAATAATTGCGGGAACCCCAACCTGGCGAGCTAGCAAAATATGTTCTTTTGTCTGAGCCATAGCACCGTCTGTTGCGGCAACTACGATAATAGCTCCATCCATCTGTGCAGCACCAGTAATCATGTTCTTGATGTAGTCTGCGTGTCCGGGGCAGTCGACATGAGCATAGTGACGATTCTTACTTTGATACTCAACGTGACGAGTATTAATCGTAATTCCTCTAGCCTTCTCTTCTGGGGCGTTGTCGATCTCGTCGTAATTCATAACTTTGTCACCACTCAAGCGGCCGCAGTACATTGTAATTGCAGCAGTGAGGGTGGTCTTGCCATGGTCTACGTGACCGATGGTGCCTACGTTTACGTGTGGCTTTGTTCTGTTAAATTTCTCTTTAGCCATCAGTTCCTCCTTGTGACATTCCTAGTCACAAAAATAATTGTATCATGCTCCATAAAGGCAAGACGCCTTTAGCTTTCCAATAATGAGACAAACTGACTGAATGAATTCTTGCATATCGCGGAAGGGAGGATCCAGAGGTCGGTAAGTCGAATGATCGCCTAGCGACATAGTACAGATTTCAAAAAAGTCTGTTATCTGGAACCACCTTACCATCCATATGAATACAATTCGGACGATCGGTTTGGCCCTTAAACGTCTAACGAGGAGACTCTCACCCCACTTTTGAGACGCCTTTGCAAATATAGAGGGTTTGCGTAGTTGTGTCAATACTCAACAAACAATTACGCAACATTACTACTTATTCAGGACACTACATAAAAGTAGCGCCCTTCATTCGTCATATAACCCACTTAACGATTGTGTGATGAAAAAGCCTTGTTGGCCTCAGCCATTCTATGCGTATCTTCCTTTTTCTTGAAGGCAGCACCTGTATTGGCTATCGCATCGAGCAATTCGGCAGAAAGCTTTTCACTCATGGATTTACCATTGCGACTACGAGCAGCATTAATGATCCAGCGCATAGCCAAAGCTTCACGTCGATTATCTTTCACCTCAACTGGCACTTGATAGGTAGCTCCACCAACACGACGAGATTTTACCTCTACCATCGGCTTAACATTTTCAAGTGCTTTAATGAACACTTCTAGTGGATTTTCCCCACTCTTTTCCCCTACAACAGTCAATGCATCATAGATAATTTTCATACTGAGAGACTTCTTACCATTGAGCATCATCCGACGAATAAATTTTTCTAATATTACACTATTATAAACGGGATCCGGAAGGATTTCTCGTACCGGAGCAACTGTTCTTCTTGCCATTGCCTACCTCCATCAAGCCTTAGGCTTCTTCGCACCATACTTGGAGCGGCTTCGTTTGCGATCATTGACTCCCAGCGTATCCTTCGCACCTCGTACAATATGGTAACGAACACCTGGCAGGTCTTTGACTCTTCCACCACGCAAGAGAACCACTGAGTGTTCCTGTAGGTTATGGCCAATACCTGGAATATAGGCAGTTACTTCAATCCCATTGGAAAGGCGCACCCTGGCAACCTTTCTCAAAGCTGAGTTTGGTTTTTTTGGCGTGACGGTCATCACTCTCGTGCATACACCACGCTTTTGGGGACAATTTTGCAACGCAGGCGATTTCGTCTTATTGACCGCTGATTTGCGTCCCTTTCTTATTAATTGATTAATTGTAGGCATCTTACGATACACTCCCTTTATCTTCTTGAAGGCTAGAAATCTTAGTACATCTCTAGCCGAGTGGGATGGCTACCTGCCATCCCTTTTCTATTTTAATCTCCAAAGTCAGCATGTGAAACACAATCTCTAATCAGATTCAACAATAAAAAGTAGGTTACCTTTAATCATCTGAATCATCGTCAGTTTCACCTTCGGATATCATTTCTTCTCCATCGTCCGAATCAAAATCTTCATCTTGGTCGAACATCCCTAAACGTCGCGAACCCATGAGTGATTGAACTTTCTCACCCAAGTCAATCGGGCTATCTTCTTTCACACGTATATTTCGGTATCGCTTCATACCGGTACCGGCTGGAATCAGATGACCAATTATGACATTTTCCTTGAGCCCTCGCAACACGTCTCTACTACCAGCAATTGCTGCATTTGTCAAGACCTTCGTTGTTTCCTGGAACGAGGCGGCTGAGATGAACGAGTCAATACTCAACGAAGCCCGCGTAATACCCAAGAGCATCGGACGTGCATCAGCAGGCTGTCCACCTTCGGCAATAACTCTGCTATTCTCCTCATGGAATCGATATTTGTCAACCTGTTGTCCTTGAATAAAGCTAGTGTCACCAACACTAATGATTTCAACCTTGCGCAACATCTGCCGCACAACTACACCTAAGTGCTTATCGTTGATATCGACACCCTGCAAGCGATACACCTCTTGCACTTCATCTAAGAGGAATGACTGCAAAGCATTTTCACCAAGAATTTCAAGGATATCATGAGGATCGATCGCTCCATCACAGAGCCTCTCAGCAGCTTCAACACGGTCCCCATCACGGGCTACCATATGTTTACTCATCGGAACTAAGTGCTTATATTCATTCCCAAAATCATCCTCAATCATAATGACCCGCTTGCCTTTGACCACTGCCCCAAAACGGACAACACCATCAACTTGGGCCAAAACAGAAGGATTCTTAGGTCTTCTAGCTTCAAAAAGCTCCCCAACACGAGGAAGACCACCAGTGATATCTTTGGTCTTCACACTCTCTTTAAGCAACTTAGCTAAAATACGCCCTTTCTTTACCTTGACTCCATCATCTATATTGAGATACGAAGCGGCTGGTAAAAAGTAGGTAGCCAAAGGCTCTTTATCTTCTCCAAGAATCATGATCCGGGGCTGCAGAGTTTCACTGATATGGTCCGTGATTTTTTTCTCTATACCACCCGTTTCAACGTTCACTTCTTCTTTTAGCGTCGTGCCCAACTTAATATCGACAAATTCAATAGTTCCATCAAACTCAGCGATTATAGGCTCACTAAAAGGATCAAAAAGGACAACTGTGGCACCCTCAGGTACAAGCGAGCCAAGATTCACTTTTAACTCTGATCCATTGCGAACGTCCATTCGTTGTTCCGGTGCGACAATAAATGCTTTATCATCAAACACCTTAATCAAGCCAATATATTCCGATAAAACCAGCTTTCCTTTTGTATTTTCATACAACGGAGCACCAATAATAACTTTATCGCCATCTGCCACTAATAATTTCTTAACGCCAGTGGTAGGTATTTCAGCAAAAACTCTGGAATAGAAAATATATCCCTTCCGAGTGAAAAGTTTCACACCTTCTGCAGTTTCAACTAATGTTCCCAAAATATTATTGATTACAATAGGATGATGGAAAGTAACTTTATTCTCTTCTGCTCCACTCGTTGCCGTCCCTCCAATATGGAAAGTCCGCATGGTAAGCTGTGTCCCTGGTTGCCCAATTGACTGGGCGGCGATAATACCAACAGCTTCCCCGATATCAACAGGACGATTTTTTGCAAGGTTACGCCCATAACACATCTGACAAACACCATGATGAGCTTCACAAGTAAGTACCGTCCGAATGAGGACTGATTCAATACCAGAATCTTCTATTTCGTGCGATTTGGCAGCAGTGATTTCAGAGTTTACCTCTAAAATTAGATCCCCAGTTATAGGATGAACAACTTTTTCAAGCGTATAGCGACCAACAATGCGATCTGCTAGTGACTCAACAATATCATCGCCATCCTTCATGGCGGTCCGCTCAATACCATTAATAGTACCGCAATCTTCTTCATTAATAACCACATCTTGAGCGATGTCGACCAGGCGTCGGGTTAAATAACCAGCTTCAGCAGTCTTTAAGGCAGTATCAGCGAGTCCCTTTCTAGCTCCGTTCGTTGAAATAAAGAACTCAATAATTGAAAGCCCTTCTTTAAAGTTTGAACGAATAGGGAACTCAATAATATCCCCAGAAGGCTTAGCCATCAAACCACGCATTCCACCTAACTGACGAATCTGCGTTTTTGAACCACGTGCACCCGAGTCTGCCATCAAATAGAGCGGGTTGAACCCATTCTGACTGGTCCTGAGCTCTTCCATGAGTGAGTTGGAAATATCTTCTGTTGTCTTACTCCACACTTCAACAACGCGATTGTATCGTTCATCTTGGGTAATATGACCCTGACGATACTGTTCGCGAATTTCTGTCTGGCGTTGATCGGCGGCCGCTACTAACGTGGCCTTAGCCTCAGGAATAATCATATCGGACAAGCCAATTGTAGCACCAAATAACGTCGCATACTTAAACCCGATATCTTTGATTGAATCGAGCATTTTTACCGCTACCGAAGCCTTCTGGTTTTGAATGACCTCGCCTACTAATCGTTTGAGTTCTTTGTCTCCAAAGCACACATTCTGGAAAGGGATTTCAGGAGGCATCTCAGCATTGAACAACACGCGCCCAGGAGTTGTCTCGATGACTGTACCATCTGCAAGACGATATTTAATCAGTGCATTATAAGAAAGGGCATCAATTTCAATAGCTAAGATTATTTCCGCTGAATTATCGTAAAATCTTCCCGTACCTTTAGCCCCTTTCATTTCACGAGTCAAGTAGTTAATACCCAACACCATATCTTGAGAAGGGAAAACAATAGGCTTACCATTAGCTGGATCTAACAAGTTATTAGCTGAAAGCATCAGTGTCCAACACTCAATCTGCGCTGCTTGCGTCAGAGGAACGTGAACTGCCATCTGATCCCCATCAAAGTCAGCATTATAAGCATGACAAACAAGCGGGTGGAGTTTAATAGCTTTACCATCAACTAAAACTGGTTCAAAAGCCTGAATACCGAGGCGGTGTAATGTCGGAGCACGGTTGAGTAGTACCGGATGCTCTTTCACAACATCATCGAGAATAGCCCACACTTCCGGAGTCTCTTGTTCAACGAGAGTTTTAGCTTTCTTAATGTTATAGACAACCCCTTTTTGCACCAATTTCTTCATAATAAAAGGTTTGTACAACTCAAGAGCCATCTTAGAAGGTAAACCACATTGATGCAAACGCAACTCAGGCCCCACGACAATAACTGAACGACCACTATAGTCAACGCGCTTACCCAACAAGTTTTGGCGGAAACGTCCCTGTTTCCCCTTGAGCATATCTGACAACGACTTGAGCGGTCGGTTTGAAGCTCCTTTCACTACTCGTTTTTTCTTGGAATTATCAAATAAGGCATCAACAGCTTCCTGAAGCATCCGTTTTTCATTACGAATAATAATATCGGGAGCATGGAGCGATATTAGTCGGGTCAAACGATTGTTACGATTGATTACTCTTCGATACAAATCATTGAGATCGCTGGTTGCAAAACGACCACCGTCTAATTGTACCATCGGCCTGAGTTCTGGTGGAATTACCGGAATAACTGTCAGAATCATCCACTCAGGACGGTTCCCGCTATCACGGAAGTTCTCAACTACCTCAATCCGTTTTAATAAGCGCTTATCTGCTTTCTCCCCTTTGGCAATCATCTGCTCACGAAGTGTAGCCGAGAGACTCTCAAGATCTAAATTCTCAAGGAGGATCTTAACTGCTTCAGCACCCATCATAGCCTGAAATGATTCTCCGAATTGTTCCCTAGCCTGATAATATTCATCTTCAGTGAGCAATTGTTGATAACGTAACTCTGTCTCACCAGCATTTATTACGACATACTTCTCATAATAGAGAACTGACTGTAAGGCAGCCCGAGGAATATCAAGCAACAAACTCATTCTAGATGGGACAGAACGATAATACCAAATATGCGAAACAGGGGAGGCCAGATCAATATGCCCCATCCGTTCTCGCCGTACCTTAAAGTGGGTAACTTCGACGCCACAGCGGTCACAAATTACACCCTTGTAGCGAATAGACTTAAACTTTCCGCAATAACATTCCCATTCTTTAGTCGTTCCGAAAATCTTCTCGCAAAAGAGTCCGTCACGTTCCGGACGTAGAGTCCGGTAGTTGATTGTCTCCGGCTTCTTGACCTCACCGTATGACCAAGCCTTGATTTGCTCAGGGCTGGCCAATTTTATCATGATGCTGTCGAAATCCTGAATTTCCTTCATCCGAATTCTCCTGCTTAATTAATCGAATGTCGCTTATTGATAAGCTCTTCGTCCCGTTCTGTAAGCGGTATTTGCCGCCCCTTAGAATCATATACGGACATATCGAGCGCCAAACCACGAACTTCTTGAACGAGTACATTGAAAGCCTCTGGCATACCAGCATTTGTTGCCGGTTCACCTTTCACAATGCTTTCATAAATCTTTACTCTTCCATTCATATCATCTGACTTGATGGTAAGGAGTTCTTGCAAAGTATTTGCCGCTCCATACGCTTCAAGTGCCCAAACTTCCATTTCTCCTAACCGCTGACCACCAAACTGGGCTTTCCCACCTAAAGGCTGCTGTGTAACTAACGAGTAGGGACCAGTTGAACGAGCATGCATCTTGTCATCTACCAAGTGGTGCAGTTTTAAATAATAAATATAGCCACAGAATACGGGATTTACAAATGGGACACCTGTGAGACCATCATACAGAGTTGTCTTAGCATTAATCGGAAGATTTGCCTCACGCATCTTCGCTTCGATTTCATCTACCGAGGCCGATTGGAATACGGGTGACGAGTACCACTCATTAAGAACGTTGCCCGCCCAACCAAGTTGCGTCTCCATTAATTGCCCAATATTCATCCGTGACGGAACACCCAATGGATTTAAACATACATCAAGTGGAGTACCATCAGCCATGTATGGCATATCTTCTTCTGGCAACACACGGGCAACTACACCCTTATTACCATGCCGTCCAGCCATTTTATCGCCCTGCCGGAGTTTTCGTTTTGTAGCAATAAGGACCTTAACCATCTCATCAACACCAGGAGGTAATTCATCCCCCTCGCTTCTTTTTAGCCGCTGAATATCGATAATAGTCCCTTCAGTTCCATGAGGCACTT
>JAQVOO010000155.1 GCA_028702575.1 Sphaerochaetaceae bacterium | reverse complement strand
TGGGTTTGAAAACGGTAAAATTTCTGCCGGCATTCAATCTGTGGAACAGGTTGTCGAAGGAGTCGTTCTCAAACGGGGCAAGGCTTGGGCTTTCATTGAGTGTGATTCGACATTTCATTTTCTTAAACAAATAGAAAAGAAGGTGCTTTAACTAGAAGGTTCCCGTGTGTTATAAGCGGTTATCCAATTATTGGTATCGCGCTTACCTATTTAGTTTTATAGTAGTAGGCGCGATGATTTGTCGCTTGAAAAAGATACATATGTAAAACGGCTGAATTCTAACTTTTAAGGCTAGTAGGTATGTTATAGCCTTAAGGGGTTGGAGGTTTTTTATATTTCAAAAAGTGTTACTTAACTTAGGAGCTAAAAATGAAAAAACTAGTTGTATTGGTGGTGTTATTGTTTCTAGGATCACTTTACGCATCTGATTTATTTATGCTCATGCACTGTGGGGATATACACAAGGTAGCACAGGCAATTGATGCAGGAGCTGATGTCCATGCTAAGAACGAAGATGGTCTTTCTGTTTTTTGGGAGGCGATGGGCATTGCAGCCAACGATCCATACGGATATGAAGTATTAGAATTGCTGTTAACAGCCGGAATCATTATTGATGATGAAATATGTTATGACGAGTATTATGCTGGCGGGATATCGCCATTAGCGGCTGCGGTAATGCTCGAATTTGAGGAGTATGAGGGTTCTCACGGATATCCATTGTCGACTTGGCTTGTTAAAAATGGTGCTGACGTAGATGTGCGGGGGGAAGAGGGGATTCCGATATTCCTTTTTCCTATAGCATCTAATTCACCTAAATTTCTTACCCTTTTAATCCAAACAGGAGCTCGTGTTAACGCTCGATTTGAAAATGGAATGAATGCCCTCTCTTTTATCCTAGATGAAGCTATTGCGTCAGAAATCAATATAGAACTACTTGAGATGCTTATTGATGCTGGCATCAATATTGATGCCAAAGATATGTATGGTAAGACTCCCCTCATGTATGCTGCAGAAAATGATAGTCTTGAAGTAATCGCACTATTGTTGCGAGCTGGGGCAGATGTAATAGCACGTGACAATGATGGAGAAACTGCATTTGAGTATGCTCAATATAATGACGACGTCTATAGCTCTAAAGAATTTTGGCAGTTGTGTGACGCCCACTATGAAGGTCTAGAAAAAAGAAGGGAGCAGTAGGGAGCTTCTTTAGTATTTTTTACAGTCCTGTCCGATTAAATGTTATCACTAGGATGGCCATATCTCATGGTACAAAAGGGTCCTGCTCAAAAGAAAAGAGGGGACATTCAAAATGCCCCCTCTTATAGGTGCCGATCGGATTCGAACCGATGCATAGAGGTTTTGCAGACCTGTCCCTTACCACTTGGGTACGGCACCATTTCATTAGCGAAGATACCAGAAAATGTATTGATATGCAAGCCCACTCTTTAGACATGAATTGATCCTTTTTGTATTATTTTACCTTTAAAAATCATTGACAATCTTTTAAACAATCATTATAATTCAAAAACGTTCATAAAAAGATAAAGGTATGTTCTATGGCCATGATTCCAGCAGATCGTCAACATCAAATTCTGACCCTCATTGCTCAGGATGAAGTTGTTCAGGTGCAGGATTTAAGTGAACGATTTGGGGTGAGTGTTTTAACTATTCGACGTGATCTCGATTATTTAGCCGACCAAGGCTTAGTTGAACGTACCCACGGGGGTGCTACCTTACGTCGCACACTTCCTGTCGAACCTCTCTACGCCCAAAAAGCTTTAGAATATCCCCACGAGAAAAAAATAATTGGCGAGGCCGCTGCTCTCTTGATTGAAGAGGGTGACACAATCTTTATTAATAGTGGGTCGACTACCTTCGAAGTTATTAAAGCTCTTCGTGATCATAGAATAACCATTGTCACTAACAATATTGATGCAGCTTGGATTGCCAATGAAGAGGCCCAATTTAGACTAATCTTTGTTGGTGGTGTTTATCGAACCCGTTCCCATTCCGTTTCTGGAGGGTTTTCAGAACCCATTATTAATCAAGTGCATGCTAACAAAGCTATTATTGGAGTCGACGGATTCAGCTTAAAGGCAGGCTTGACGACGCCTGTAATTGAAGAAGCAGAAACCACACGCAGAATGATTGAACGTACTGTAGGGAAAGTGATTGTTGTTGCAACAAGTAATAAAATTGGTGTGCTTTCGAATTTTAGCACAGTTGAATCGCAAAATATCGATGTTCTTGTGACCGACAGTGGTGGTTTGGAACTACTCGCACAAGAAGAATTGGATGAAAAAGGAATTGAGTTAATTATTGCGAGATAATCTCGTTAATATAGTTTGGGAGGTGAGCAATGGCTTACGAAGATGCTTATAAAGATTGCGTGTGGATTGATTTTGAGACCTTAGAGCAGTTTATGATCGATACTTTACAGGCTTGTGGTGTGCCAAAGACTGATGCAGAGATAATCGGTGATGTCCTAATAGAATCGGATAAACGTGGCATAGATTCACACGGGATTGGTCGTTTAAAACCAATTTATGTAGATCGTATTGGCATAGGAATCATGAATCCTGTGACCAAAATTGAAGTGTTAAAAGATGACATGACCACAGCGGTCCTCGATGGCCACAACGGAATGGGGCATGTTGTGGGAAAAAAAGCCATGGAAATGGCAATAGACAAAGCCAAAAAGTATGGAATGGGAATGGTTGCTGTACGTAATAGTAATCACTACGGGATCGCCGGTTATTTTGCTACCATGGCCACTGATGAAGGGATGATTGGCATTACCGGAACTAATGCTCGTCCTTCCATTGCACCAACTTTTGGAGTGGAAAATATGATGGGGACGAATCCTCTTACATTTGGACTTCCTACCGATGAAGAGTTTCCCTTTGTTTTAGATTGTGCTACCAGTGTTACCCAACGCGGTAAAATAGAGGTCTATGACCGAGCAGATAAAGAGTTGCCTGAAGGTTGGGTTATTGGTCTTGATGGAAAGACCCGTACAGATACAAAACAAGTACTTAAAGATCTCACCACAGGAGAAGCTGCATTGACTCCTTTAGGTGGGATCGGGGAAATGACCGGAGGCTATAAGGGCTTTGGGTATTCCATGGTGGTAGAAATACTTTCCGCTGCATTACAAGATGGTGCTTTCATGAAGGAATTAAATGGATTTGATGCCGATCATAATCCAATTCCTTATCCCCTTGGGCATTTCTTTATCGCAATTGATCCGGGTCGTTTTATGGGGAAAGAGGTTTTCAAGCGTGTTGCTGGTACCATCTGTCGACAAATTAGAAGCTCCAAGAAGGCTCCAGGTGAAGATAGGATTTATACAGCCGGTGAAAAAGAGTATGAAGCCTGGTTATATCGTCGTGAACATGGATGTCCAGTTCCGCCAAGTTTGCAAAAATCGATGATCGAGTTACGTGACACATTTAAATTAAACTATAGTTTTGATTTTGAGAAAAAATAAAAAGAAGAGGAAAAAGACATGGATGTTTTAAAAGAGAAAGCGTTAGCCTACCATACGCTTAATGGAGTTCCAGGAAAAATTTCAGTGGTTCCAACCAAACCCTGCATGACAGCTGATGATTTGTCTCTCGCCTATACTCCTGGAGTAGCAAAACCGGTACTTGAGATTGCAGCAAATCCGGAAGATGCTTATAAGTATACCTCTAAGGGTAATTTAGTGGCTGTTATTTCGAATGGTACCGCAATTCTAGGACTTGGAGATAAAGGTGCATTAGCTTCTAAGCCCGTAATGGAAGGTAAGGGGGTGCTCTTCAAGCGTTTCGCTGATATTGATGTCTTTGACATTGAACTTAACGAGAAAGATCCCGCCAAAATTATTGAAATGGTAAAGGCGATGGAGCCTACTTTTGGGGGGGTAAATCTTGAAGATATAAAGGGACCCGAATGTTTTGAAATTGAACAAAAGTTAATTGAGATGTGTAATATTCCTATCTTTCATGATGATCAACATGGAACTGCTATAATTTCTACAGCTGGTCTTATGAATGCGGTCGAAATCGCGAAAAAGAAACTTTCTGAAATTAAGGTTGTAGTGAATGGAGCAGGAGCAGCTGGGATATCTTGTTCTAAAATGTTCATTGCCGCTGGAGTAGATCCAAAAAATATCATCATGCTTGATAGCAAAGGGGTAATTTATAAGGGCCGCACGGTGGGTATGTCCCGTGAAAAAGAGGAATTTGCAGTTGAGACTGAGTTGAGGACTCTTGCAGATGCAATGGTCGATGCCGATGTTTTTATGGGGCTTTCTGTTGCTGATTGTGTTACACCGGAAATGTTACTGAGTATGGCCCGAGATCCCATTGTTTTTGCTATGAGCAATCCTAATCCGGAAATTACTTATGATCTGGCTGTAGCGACACGTAGCGATGTAATCATGGCTACAGGGCGTAGTGATTATCCTAATCAAATTAACAATGTATTGGGTTTCCCTTTTATTTTCAGAGGAGCCCTCGATGTACGAGCCTCAAAGATTTCAGAAGGAATGAAAATGGCAGCTGCAAAAGCTTTAGCGGCACTTGCTAAAGAACCTCTTCCTGAAACAGTCAAAAAGGCCTATGGCGGCAAAAATTTTTCCTTTGGGCGCAACTATATTGTCCCTAAGCCATTTGATCCGCGAGTTATTGAATGGGAAGCTGTTGCAGTTGCAAAAGCAGCCTGTGAAGAAGGAATTGCTCTCCACCCTATCACCGATTGGGAAGGATATCGCCAATCGCTTGTCAAGAGAATGGCACCATATTGGAATTAATTAGTAGAACTAGAAACAACAAACTCCCAACGATCTGTTGGGAGTTTGTTTACAGCACCTATTGCTAAATTTTTTCCACTGTTAGCCCAAACACATCCGCTATGAATTCAATTAATGCTACATGATGGTCATGTTTTTTCCGTTTTATCTCGCCCTCAACAAATAGGAGCAAACGTTGCTTTCATCAATGCCCTTCCAAAAAAGAGTGTGTGCGAACTATTCGTTTTGATCAGTCTTCAATATTCCATACAGTTTTTAATTGGTCTTTAGCTTGATGTAATACTTGCTGGTATTGCCCAGAGAGTTGGGTGTAGTTTTTTTGTAGGAATTGCATAAATTCTGGATCTTGGTCCATTGACATGCTTATTGGTTTTCCATACTTTTGCATCAGTTGTTCTTTTTTC
>JAQVOO010000154.1 GCA_028702575.1 Sphaerochaetaceae bacterium | reverse complement strand
ATGCTCTGATTTGGTTGTGATGATGCCATAAATTCTTCCTCATAATAAAAAATATTTTTCTTGACAAGTGAATGGTGCTATTATAGCATCATTATAGCGCTTGTTGCTTTAATTATGTATTCATTAAATTATGTTTTATCGAAAATCATTCTATCATATCCCAATTGTGAAGTGTGTTTAGAGTAAAGCTTTATAATTATACATTGTTTTTTAATTTAAAGGAGAAAAAAAATGGTAAAAGGAAAAATGAGTATTGCGTTAGTACTTGTACTCGCGATAGTGATCCTAGGAAGTTCTCTTTCCATCTTTGCTGGAGGAGAAAAGGAAGAAGGGAAAGTCAAGCTGACTTTACTTTCGCATGCAGTCCACGAAAATGTAGCCAGAGGTAAGGTTGCTGGAACAACCGGTGGAGATATTGTGGGCGAGTGGGCAGATCGTAATAATGTGGAAATAGTATGGATCACTGCTGGCATTGATCCCGTCCATGATCGTCTATTTCGTGAGTTAGCATTACGGGAAACATCAATCGATATCGCTTTCGTCATCGATAAGTATGTTAATCCTCGACTAACTTCAATGCTTGAGCCTCTCGATGCATACCTTGCAAAAAAACCGATTGAGAACCTAGATGAGATTCCTGAAAACCTACTTGTCGCTGCAAAATACGGAGACAGCATCGTTGCTATACCCTATAGGCACTCATTGGGTGGCTTACACTGGAATAAAGTATTGCTAAATGAGAGGGGACTCTCGAGACCTCCTCAGACAGCAGCTGAATTAGTTGATTATGCGCAGAAACTTACCTATAAACGAGCCAATGGTACAGAAGTTATAGGGTTGGTAGCTAACTTTGGTGAAGGCTATGGTTCAATTTATAGTTTCTTAACAGGCTATGGTGTTGATTTATTTACAGTCGGTTCAGATGGTAAGGTCACAGTTAAAGCTGATACTCCAGAGGTGGTAAAGGGACTTTCCGATTTAAGGTTGTTATATACAGTAGGTGCTGTTCCAACTAACTTCGCAACGATTGGCATTGACGAACAGGGTGCAATGATTACTGGTGGAAGAGCTGCTCTCTCTCCCGCTCCATTTGCCCGATATACAGTTTATCGTGACTTTTGCATAGATTTCTACTATTAATTCTCCAACACCGGTTTTCTCGGTCTGCCTCGCTTCTTAGGGCCGATCTTTTTACTCACATATCCAGGTGCACATCCTTTTGGAACCTCGAATCCAAAGGCTTCACAAATGGTCAATTGGTCTCCGACAAAGGGAGTGATTCGCTTTGCTCGCCCCTTGTGCTCTATGCACTTAATCGACCTCATCTCATCGAGCACCTCGAGGCTGGTAGAACAGGTTTTAGTCAATAATTTCTTCCATACCTCGGTTACCCTACTCGAGAGGATCAGTGAACAGAAGAGGATGAAGAGTCTGCCGGTCTTACCATCTTCGGACCAATTACGTTGGCGATGTGCCATCATCAAGCTCTTCATCTGCGTGAAGTACTTCTCCTGCTCATCACGCATGCGGTAGGTGGACAACACCTCCATTGCCCCCATATCGAGCTTGTGAGTTACCAAGGCAAAGAAGCCCAAATCCCGCAGTTTCCTTTCAATCTTTTTCTCATTGCGTGCATAGGAGACAAGAGGGCCATTGCCCTCCTTGAAGCTCAATCTGTAGTACTTGCATCGCTTCTTCAGTCCAGCATGTCCATCGACTGGGATAGTACCAAGCACCAACTGAAGCTCTTCTTCCATATCATAGAGTTCTGCATCGAGAGCTACCGATTGTTCACTGCGTAGTAGTGGATCAAAGTAAAGATTTACCATAAGTCGGTCAGCTACTACCTTTCGCCCCCTATCGGTTTGCATCTCATATCCTATTCTCTTTTGCAGATAGTAGAGACCAGTGAATCGATCATAGTGCATCTCTTTTGGTCGTGAGGTGAAGGGAGCGAAGGAGGTGATGATATCTTTTACATGTTGTTGGCCGACCTTGGTAGCCATGATACAGGCAACGCCTTTGGTGATAAGCAGTTCCAGTGTCTGGATTGTTTCATATCCACGGTCGGTGACCGTTACACTGTGACCTAAGCCCGCTTGCTCCAAATCGGCTCTGATGACATCCATGGTGCGGTGGTCATTGATATTACCGGGGAAGGTGCTGTAATACACTGGCTCATGACCATCTAGTGAATAGACTACCACCTCCACGGTATGGGGAAGTTTGACTCCTTCTTTGTTCTTCCCCCATCTGATGTTTGCAAGTGTGGAACCATAAGCACTCCGGGTGGTGGAGTCTATAGCTAACAAATCACCCGTGCCTACACGAGCGAGTCGCTGTCGTATAAGAGCCATACGGTGCTTCTCTCCGATTGCCTGGCTCAGGCGGGTGATCGTCGATGGATTCAATACTCTTTTTGAAGGAGCTTTGACAATTCGCTGCCACCGCTGCACCCGGTTGTAGTTGTCTCCAGTAACATAAGGAAAGATCGCAAGCGTAAGTACATCATCAACCAGAGCTTTGTTGCCCTCAAAGACCTCCTCAAGATCTCTTCTCAAGCCAGTCTGCTCGGCAACCTGTTCAAGGAGCCAGATATCACCATAGAGGCGAGATACATCTTCTTCCGAAGAGGAAGGTCTTCCCCGACCTGGATGAATCATCGCTTTCGCCTTCTCTAGATTCCATTCAGAAGGAAAGACCAAGCGAGAGCGGAACGCCTCATCTGCATAGATATATCGATGATTAGGAATAAAGACATGTGATTCATCAACCGATCCCAAACGGACTGAGCGATACACCCTCTTTCCACTCTCAGAGATGCCCTGAAATACTTGGGCACGAGCATAACGGTAACCTTTATCTAGGTGCAGTGTGACATTAATTAAACCATCATCACGAACTGGTCGAGCCATACAACCTCCCCTCCAATATAGTAGATTATACTATTTATTAGGGAGAGTTGTCAATGCTTTTTATTCAAACAGTGTAAGAATTTAACTCAAAATTGAGGGGTTAATAGTAGAAATGAGTGTAAAAGTCACGATTTCTACGAACTTCTCACTATTTTCGCTAGAAGTTTAGCGCTACTTCTACCATAATTTGGAATAAGTGTATCTAGATACTAAGCTGTAAGGCTAATTTTAGGGAAGCTACCCGCACTAACATAGAATCAGAACGCGAGGTCAGCACAATCGGAATTGTAGCCCCTACGACAATACCAGCCGAGGTAACCCCTGGCACGGAAAGGAACGCTTTGTAGGAAGCGTTAGCTGCATCGAGATTACCAAATACGAGAATATCAGCATCGCCGACAACATCTCCTGTTAGTTTCTTTACTTGGGCGCTATGGTGCGAGATAGCTACATCGAGCCCGAAGGGGCCTTCAACTACAGCGTTTTCAAATATTGCAGTATTTTTTTGTAAGAACATAAGCTGCGAGGCATCGGTCGTGGAGATAATTCTAGGGTTTACCGTCTCTACGGGGCAGACTAAGGCCACTTTGGGTCGTTCAATGCCAATCGTATGAGCCACATTAATTGCGTTCATGATAATCTGCACTTTTGTATCGATATCAGGGAGGATAGAAACAGCAGCATCCGTGAGTAAAAGTGGTTTATGGTACCACGGCAGATTGAGTTGCGCCACATGGCTGAGTAAGGCCCCATCAGGGAGTAATCCGAAATCTTTGTGTAAAATTGCCCGCAGGAAATCGGCAGTATGGACAGCCCCCTTCATTACGACCTGTACCGTCCCCTCTTTTGCCATTTGGGAAGCAATGAGACAGGTTTCAATATCATCTTTTGTATCAATGCAGGTAATTCTGTCGAGGACAATGCCCAATGATTCGGCTTTGTCGGTGATTTCAGTTTTATTGCCAATTAAAAGAAAACCCACAGTTGGATTATCGTGCAGGTACTCCAAGGTCTGGAGGCTTTCAGCATGTTCGGCACCTACGATTGCGACCGTTTTAGTTACTTTACTCATACTCCATTACCTCCCGTGTGCGGTTAAGCACGGCATAGGCATTTTCGGCTAAAGAGTGCATTTCACCCTCTCCAGGAATAATTATAACTGGCACCAAGTTCCCCAAGCGTTCTGTAATCATTCCCATCAGCCTATCATTATGAGCTATCCCACCCGTTAACACAACTGCATCAATCCTCCCCTCCAACACAGAAAAGTGGGCAGAAATCTCTTTGCTGATTTGGTATACAAGCGCACGCAACCAAAATTGGGCATCTTTATCCCCCTGCCCATCTGCTTCCACCAATTTCTTCACATCCCGACTCCCTGTATAAGCGAACAACCCTCCCGATCCCACTACTTTTTTCTTTAATTCAGCATGGCTATAGATTCCTGAAAGGACAAGTTTAATTAAATCTCCTACAGGAAGTCCTCCCGATCGTTCAGGCGTAAAGGGCCCCTCTCCATCCAGTGCATTATTTACATCAATAACTTTCCCATAACGATGCGACCCCACCGATATCCCCCCGCCAAGATGGGCAACGATGAGTCGGGTTTCCTCATAGGAGCGTCCTAACTGTATGGAAGCTAGACGAGCCACATATTTTTGATTTAAGGCATGGAATATACTTCTACGTTCAATTTCCGGCATGCCCGAAATGCGAGCCTCATCAATCATCTCATCGACGACGACTGGATCGGCAATCATTGCTTCACAACTATAGCGTTTAGCAATGGCATCGGCCAAAGGTGCCCCCAAATTACAGGCATGTTCACCATATCTACAATTTTGCAGGTCGTGCAGCATCCGATTATTTACCCGATACACACCACTGGCCAATGGGTGCAAAAGCCCGCCCCGCCCCATCACGATTCCTAAATTTCCTGGTTGAACATGATTCGTCTCAAGAAATTGAATTACTAAATCACGTCGCAAAGTGAACTGCGCATACACCGCCCCTAACCGCGCCAGCTCTTCAACCGAATGGTCATGATTCTGTAACGCGACTTCCGCACCATCTTCAAATAGCGCCAATTTGGTGGTAGTAGACCCAGGATTAATAGCAAGTACCACTATCTTCTTATCGCTCATCATCTTTCCATACTATGTGCTTTCACATAAGCTTCTGTTTTTTTGACAATTGCCATATTCATCTCTAAGAAAGCTTTCTTACGCAATACCAAAGGGATGCAGCGGGTGAGGGTTTCCAATGGAACAATTTTGCTGACCAACAGATAGGCAGTTATCATGACCACATTGGCAGCGCTAAGCAATCCCTCATCCTT
>JAQVOO010000019.1 GCA_028702575.1 Sphaerochaetaceae bacterium | reverse complement strand
GTTCCTCTTGACAGGTAAAATCATGCGTGATACGTTTACATGCTGGTTGAAACAACCGTAATCACGATAAATAAGAGGGTACATACCATATGTCCGGCCATAGTAAATGGGCAACTATCAAACATAAAAAAGGTATTGCTGACGCCAAGCGTGGGCAAATTTTCACTAAATTAATAAAAGAAATTACCGTTGCGGCAAAGATGGGAGGTAGTGACCCCGATTCCAATGCTCGTTTACGGACTGCTATTTTAAAAGCCCGTACTGATAATATGCCCAAAGATAATATTGAGCGTGCTATTAAAAAAGGGGCAGGGGAATTAGACGGCGCGGTCTATTATGAACTAACCTATGAAGGGTATGCCCCTGGTGGAGTTGCTTTAATTATTGATACCTTAACCGATAATAAAAATAGAACAGCAGCTGATGTGCGCAGTACACTCACAAAATTAGGTGGTTCTTTAGGTAATCCTGGTAGTGTATCGTATATGTTCGAGACTAAAGGAATCATTAGTTACGACGGTGAAGAATATACTGAAGATCAAATTTTAGAGGCTGCTTTGGATTTGGGGGCTGAAGATATTAGTACTTCTAGTGATATTATTGAAATCATCACTGATCCTAACGACTTTGCCTCTATTTTAGAGGGGATGCAAACAGCTGGTTTTACCGAAACTTCAGCAGAAATTAGTAAAATATCGGATACAACTATCTCTTTGGACCATGAAAAAACTCGTAAGGTTTTGCGTATTATTGAGCGTCTGGAAGATTTAGATGATGTCCAACAGGTCTCTTCTAACTTAGAAATACCTGACGACTATAACGACGAAGAAGAATAAGATGCTCATACTGGGTATTGATCCAGGCATTGCACAAACAGGCTGGGGTGTGGTCAATGTTACTGGCCAACGGTACCAGCCTGTTGCTTTTGGGGTAATCAAAACCACTACAAAAAATACCATGGAACAGCGAATCCACCATATAGCGAATGCTATTGGTGAAGTTGCCCAAAAACATCAGGTTGAAATTGTCTCGATGGAAGATATCTTCTTTGCCAAAAACGTAAGTTCGGCAATCACTGTAGCGAAAGTTATTGGAGCAATTATTCAACAACTCTCTCTACAAAAACTCACGGTTCGGCTTTTTACTCCCTTGCAGATCAAACTTTCTGTAACTGGCTATGGCACTGCTGAAAAGCACCAAGTCCAAGAGTTAGTGCGCCTATTGCTCAAACTCGACACTATACCAAAACCCGACCATGTAGCAGATTCTTTAGCGGCTGCTATTTGCCTGGCTACCAATGGTGCAACTGAAAATAGATTACGCATATAGGAGGATGAAAGATGATTCATGCTATTATTGGTGAAGTTTTGCATGTTGGTGCTCAAGATGTCGTAATGAGAACTACAAGTGGAATTGAATTTATTATCACTATTTCATCCCAGACGGCCAGTAAATTATCCCATCTGCACGGAGATGCTCGTCGCCAAATGCGTCTGCTCTGTTGGTTACAACACCGCGATGAGAGTATGACACTCTACGGATTTACCGACGATGAAGAGCGGATGTTGTTTTTAGAATTAATCAAAGTTAACGGGATTGGCCCTCGTCAAGCTATGAAGATTTTAAGTGGGGTCCAAGTGAGAACGTTCATAAAAGCATTAGATGATAACGACCTAGCTTTCTTAGCCACCTTGCCTGGAATTGGCCCTAAAACTTCCCAAAAAATTGTCCTAGCTTTACGCGATACTGTGATTTTAGAAATGCCACGTACCAGCACAAAAGAGAACTTAGGAGCACTCGATAAACGGTATAATGACCTTGTTGTCGCCCTTAGTGATATGGGTTATGATAAACGGCAGGTTATAGGAACCTTGACTGAACTGCTTGAGGAACACAAAGAACTGCTAAGAGGTAAGAGTCTACATGAAACAGAGGAATTCCTCTTCAGGAATGCCATTATAAGGCTGGGGTAAGCGTGGAAACAAACACCGATCAAGAAAATTCAATCCTCTCTAGCTCATTTCAAAAAGAGACTGATGTACAAGAGAATATACTTCGTCCTAAAACCTTAACAGATTTTCAAGGTCAAAAAAGAATTAAGGACAATCTTTCTGTTTTTATCCAGGCTGCAAGGGAACGAAAGGATGCCTTAGACCATGTCTTTTTAATTGGTCCTCCCGGGTTAGGGAAAACAACTTTAGCCTCAATTATAGCTAACGAAATGGGCTCTGAAATTAGAATGACTAGTGCTCCAGCTTTAGATAAACCTAAAGATTTAGCGGGAATATTAACTAATGTCACGGAAGGTAGTATTTTTTTCATTGATGAAATTCACCGTATGCGCCCAGCGATGGAGGAGATGCTCTATATCGCTATGGAAGACTTTGAAATAGATTGGGTCATTGGGCAAGGACCAGCCGCTAGAACCATTCGAATTCCGATCCCTCGTTTCACCCTCATTGGAGCTACAACGAAAGCAGGACAAGTTTCATCGCCTTTATACTCACGCTTTGGGATCACCTGCCGCATTGAATTCTACCAGGAACATGAATTGGTCAAAATTATACGGCGTTCAGCTCAGTTGCTTGAAACTAAGATTGAAGAATCGGCCATAAGTTTGTTAGCTAAAAGTTCACGAGGGACTCCTCGCATAGCTAATAGACTCCTACGTCGCCTTCGTGATTATGCCACTGTATTAGGTGATGGCATTATTAATGATGAAATTGTCCAAATAAGTATGGAGCGACTCGGTATTGATGGGCAAGGATTAGAAGAACAGGATCGCAATATCTTACGAACAATCATTAAATTTTATAATGGTGGACCTGTCGGTGCTGAAACTCTTGCAATTTCGGTTGGAGAAGCGATAGAATCACTCGAAGATTTTTACGAACCGTATTTAATCCAAAAAGGCTATTTAAAACGAACTCCTAGAGGAAGAATGGCCACCTCTTTGGCTTACGATTTGTTGCACATCCCTTACGATAGGAAATTTGATGAAAACCAAGGAATTCTTTTTTAATCTCCCCGAGGAATTAATAGCCCAACATCCAGCAGATCGACGTGGCGAAAGTCGCCTCCTGGTGCTGAACAAGCAAACAGGGGCTTATTTTGATTCTCACATCTTGCAAATTACCGATTATTTACCTCCTGATGGTCTTTTGGTGCTCAACAATTCAAAAGTTAGAAAAGCGCGGGTATATGGCCAAAGTGAAACTGGAGGTCGGGTTGAGTTTTTATTTTTGCATGAACTTTCTGATCATACATGGGTCGCAATGGTCACTAAACAGAAAAAACAACGTGTAGGTAAACGATATCGGTTTTCGAACGCTACTAATCGATTTTGGGAGGCCACGATTGTCGGTACCTCCGAAGCCGGTAAAATTGTCGCATTTGATGAAGTTATCGACGAAAGTTTCTTTGCAAGTTGTGGGCATGTCCCTTTACCCCCCTATATAAAACGCCCCGATACTTTTCAGGATGAATCGCGTTATCAGACGGTCTATGCTCAGGCAGCAGGTTCTGTTGCAGCCCCTACTGCAGGACTCCATTTCACTACCACACTATTAGAAAAGATAGAGAAACGAGGCATTGAAATCTGTGCTGTGACGCTCCATGTTGGACCGGGCACTTTCTTGCCGGTGAGAACTGAAAAAATAGAAGAGCATCCTATGCATTTGGAGCACTACGATATTGCTGAAGAGACCGCTTTGGCGATCAATAGAGCAAAACGTGAGGGTAGGCCGGTAATTGCTGTTGGTACCACCAGCGTACGCACATTGGAATCGGCTTTTGATGAGGAATTACAAGGGGTCCTGGCTGGATCAGGAAGTACCCGCTTGTTTATAGTACCTCCGTATCGGTTCAAAGTTGTCGATCAACTCCTCACGAATTTTCATACACCAGAATCAACACTCTTAGTGCTAGTGTCAGCCTTTGCAGGAAAAGAACACATCTTTAATGCTTATCAACATGCTATTAGAGAGCGCTATCGTTTTTTTAGCTATGGCGATGCTATGCTTATTTTGTAATCAAAAGATTACAACAATGAATGTTGTTTTAATATTTTAAGAATCATCGCTGAAATTTCGGCTTTACTTTTTTGACCTGGAATGCGAATTAGGTGGACCGAATCGGGCAAATCAGAGAATATTAGTTCATAATTATCTCGCACAAGGGCTAAAAACTCTTGTCGTTCAAAAAGATCGCGCCCATTATCACGAGAAGCGATCCTTGAAAGACAATCTTCTATGGGAGTATCTAAATATATAATATATTTGGGTAGTGGAAACTGATTTAAAGCATTGACCCGCTCAAATCCACATTCCACAGATTGGTAGGCGAGAGATGAAAAAACGTATCGATCAGAGATTACTATGGCACCGTCATTAAGTTTTTTTGTTATTCCGGTAATAGGATTGTGGAGGTGATCCTCTCGGTCAGCCGCAAAGAGCATGGCTAAAGCTAACGGAGTAGTTACAATTTCTTTGTGCAGAACACTGCGGACTAAGGTGCCGAGTGGTGAGGATGTTGGTTCAAAAGTAGCATGACAATGGATTCCGGCCTGATCAAAAGCTTCAACTACAGCTTTCATCTGAGTAGTTGTTCCGGCTCCATCCATACCCTCTAATACAATGAAACGATCCAGAATTTGTTGCATGGGCTACCTCTTTATCTTATTTCTTCTTTACACCTTCTATACTATCTAAAGAGTGTCAAATTGACAAGAACTGTCAAAGGGACGCATTCAAAAAAGGGTAGGTAAAAGCTATAATAACCGCTATACTGAATACTATGCGAAAAGGACCGAAGAAATTTCACACAACGCTCACTACTAGTGTAGTTGCAATCCTCTTTCTCATAATTGTCTTAATTTTGACAGTGACCCTCCGTCAGGTTTTTGACGAGGCTTCGGTCGGTCAGTTGGTTTCTAACTATATTTTGGATCAAATCCCCACCGATAAAGATCTTAACATTAGTATTGGTTCAATAGATTCAGCTCTCTTTACCAATATTACCTTACGTGATATTAGCATCGCTTATCAAGAAGATACGCCATTTTTAACAGCTAAAAGGATCTCTATAAAAGTTCCCGCTTATCGTTTCCTGTTAAAAGCACTTCTTCCTAAAACTATTTTTCTAGAAGTTGATCAAGTTGAAGCGAATCTTGATGAACGTCACTTCGCTCTGTTGCCTGCAAGTGAATCTCCGCTTGTATTGCCGACCGCTAAGCAGACCTTAGTTTTACAACTTACTAACACAAATCTAGAAATAGCACTCGATAATTGGCAAGCTAAAATCATCCAAGGCGAAGCTCTACTTACAGTTGAAGATGGATCGCTACTCAGGGGGCGAGTAGCTGGAGATGAAGTAACTTTTAGGCATCCTGAAGGAACGCTTGAGAGTCACCAAATTTCTTTAGACTTTGGAGCCACCGAAGCTAAAGAGAAAGTTATTCGCCTCCATTCTGAAGAAAATGTACTCGTTGTTGAATCGTTGTCATTAGGACTCCACCTAGCCACCTTGGATGCTTCCATGGTGGGCAGCTCTTTAAAGGAGTTAATGCAAGTTAGCGGAAATGTGGCCTTGAATATCCAAGATATTGAGGGTAACACTTCGCAAGGAAATTTCTTATTAGCTAACCTTAATGCCCAAGGACAGGTAACGAACACAACTTTAGAGCAAGCTTCCTTACGTTTGTCCACGCTAAGCGCTAATAGCGGACCATGGAAAGGAGAGTTAGCTACGCTACAAGGATCGTATCGAGAGCAAGGTCTTGATAGTGAAATAAGCATATCTTCTCTAGATTCTCTAGTGGTATTTAATCATGGTCAAAAGGTAGGGGCCCTCGAGAGCCCTTTGGTGGTTTTTTACCAAAATAAAGGACTACGTTCGCTCCGTCTTGGGTTTGATTCGCTCAATCTTTCAGATATTTCTCCACTTGCTGATCTGTTTAGTATCTCTTTGGAAGAGATCAATGCCGTAAAAGCACAACAGGGGCATTTCCTGTTACTGCAAAATAGAGGTAGTAGCGCTATCCATGCAGAAACTAGCTTTACCATGAAGGGACAGACGACACTCCCTTTTTTGAGCCAATTTGAAAGTGAAATTACGGGAGATGTTACTCTCCTTGAAGGTAATCAAATACAAAACGGGGAGATCTCCTTTACCAACTTTAAGAGTGACGATTTACCAGGATCCATGCAAGGCGTTTTACTCTATACGAAGGAGCAAGAGGAGGAGCCTCTCTTTAGAGGCCAAGTAGAACACTCGAGCGGAATTCTAACACATGTGACCTATGGTCTTACATCAAACCAAGCCCGCCTAGCGTTGCGTTTTAACGAAACTACAGTGTATGATTTTTCTGAACTTATTAGATCAAACGCTTTCGCAGTTGGTAATTTACTAGTACCCACAACTACGTTAGAGGGGAACGTAAATCTTACTTTTGCTTTAGATGGATCAGTTGGACGCGGTACTGCTGAAATTGGGATAGCTAATCTGGCTGTAGATCAACAACGTTTCAACATTGCCACCACTTTTGCTGGTGCACTCGATCCCCAATCGTTAAAAGTTGATTTAGCTACGGTTACGACTGAAGGGTTGCGTCTTTCCTATAGTGGAGCAATTGATCGTTATCGCCTTTTCCCTGAGGGAATCCTCAATATTAGTGAAGTAGATAGTGGTAAAAATCTCGTTTCGGCCGATTTTGCCCGTCTAGAAGAACAAGTCTACACTTATAAAATATCTTCCCCGACATTCCCAAACACCCGTCTTGATGGAGAAGTTTCTTGGACCGACGAGGGGCTATTGGCAGCCAACGCTCTATTGAGCGTACCGGGTGCTACCTATCCTGTAATGTTATTAGCCGATATTGCTACCAGTACCTTAACACTGGATTCTGAAAATATTTCGGCAAAATTTGATCTTATATCAGAACCTGGTCATCTCACTGGGAACATCAACTTATCTTCATTTCTACTCCCTCCCATGAGTGGACAAGCGTTACGAGGAGAAGGATTCCTTAATGGTTCTCTTGCTATTGATGTGTCACTTGCCGATGGATTGTTTTTATTAGCGGGAGACGAAATTGAGCTTTCTGGATTAGCGTGGAGCGATTTGCCTCCTTGGAGACTTAATTTTAACCTTGAAGCCGATCCACAACAACTGCGTCTAAACGATGTTTTCTACCAAGATAGTTTTGGCTCTCTTTCTGGTTTCTTACATCTTTCAAATAAAGATTTGGCTTCTCTAGCCAGTCGAAAACTTAAAGATTTTTCCCTACTAGGGCAGTTTGAAAGTCCAACAGGTTCTTCTGTAGAGCTCTCATTCTTTCCTGATTCTGCAGATGAAACGGTTACTATGGGATCATTACAGATCTCTCAATTTCCCCTTGATCGCTTTGGTATTTTCAGTGGTGGCGCGACTCTTGAAAGTACGTTCATTGGCGAGACAAATTTAGACGATATGACGCGAGCACATGCCAAATTAGGGCTGAAAATGGGGCAAGATTCTCCAACTGAGGCCCAACTAGAGCTCCACGTTACAGATAGCCAAATTAGCTTAGAGAGGGGACTCTATTCGAGTGGAAAATTACAGATAACTCTCCCTAAAGCTGTTTTCCCATTTAATGGGGAGGCGGTCATCGATTTAGATTTACGTTATATTTCCGACCTCTTTTGGCGTGATGGAGATACAACAGCTTCTATTGCCATTCGTTTTAGTCTACCTAAAGCCTCTAACATATTCGAATGGGCAGATCATGCTCTTGCACTGCCTAAACAGCTTCCTCCCTTTACTATTACCCATACCAACACCCTCTTTTTAGGGGCTATTCCTTGGGGTTCCGGGAGCCATGAAGTTACGCTTGAAAATCAATTACTAACGATAAAGCCCCTTCAAGGTGGGAATATTAGGGCAACGTATGCCTTAGATAGGGGGGATATAGAATTATTGGCAACGAGGGGGTTTCCTATTTTGTTGCATGCCGTTGGTAATGTTAATGGGCAAACGATTTCGATAGCTGTTGAAGATATTGAGTTTGATATGCGTCTTATAAATGCCATCTTACTTGAACCTATTCTTGATTTCATCTCGGGAACAGTGCGCGGATCTTTCGTCATAGATGGGGCTCTTGCGAATCCTGAGTTTTTTGGCACATTACGAGCGAATTCTGTGGAAATGACTACATTTTGGACTCCAGGAGAAATTTTATCCTTAAAGAATCCAATAATTACCATTTCAGAACATCTCGCCTCTGTTGCACCCACCTCAGTTTCAATACTTCATACTTCAGGTCGACGATCAACCGCAATGGCCCAACTAGAAGCTTCTATCGAAAATTGGAATTTCCCCCATTATCGAGTTGATGCCTTTGGACTCAGCAATCCAATCTCGCTTTGGTTGCCCCTTAAAACTCTCGATGTGAACATCGAAACGATGGTGTCAGGAACGTTTGCGATTGATGGTACTCCTACTGAAGAGACTCTCTATGGCGATGTTATCGTATCTGATGGATCTATCTCGTTTGGTGTGCCAGAATTGCCCAGTTGGGTCGTCGAAAAAGAGAGAACCAGTATTGATATGTCTATCCAAACAGGGAAAAATGTCTCATTTATCTACCCCAATACCGAGTCTCCTATATTGCGCGCCACTTTTGCCGATAATCAACGGATCACTCTTGTAGTGCAGGCCCCCCAAATGACCACCTCAATCGGGGGTCAATTAGCTTTCCGTAGTGGAGAAATTTATTATGTCCAAAAAAACTTCTATATCACTGAAGGGGCCTTAAAATTCCCGTCAATTATGACTGATTTAACCGGGGAGCTGCTCCCAACACTTAGTTTACGGGCCCGGTTAAGAGAATTTGAACCTGATGGTTCCCGTGTTGATATCTATTTAGTCCTCCAAGATGATAATTTACTCGATCTAACCCCTCGGTTTGAATCAATTCCGATCCGTTCAACCAATGAAATATTAGAATTATTAGGTCAAAATATAGTTACCGCAGGGACGGGAAGTGATAGTGGCTTTACTTCTGTCGTTGCCGTAGCTTCGGCAGCAACAGATGTCTTTTCTCGCTTAGGATTGTTACAAAACACAACAATTTCACTCGGATTTTCGAGTATTGTCAGAGATTCTTTGGGGTTAGATGTGTTTACTATTCGCACAAATCTTTTACAGAATATTTTATTTGATGCTTTACCAGGGATTGCTGCCGATACCTCGGTAAGTCCTTTAGCCCGTTATTTAGATAATACAACTATGTATATCGGAAAATATGTGTTGGATGAATTTTATTTACAAGGGATGTTCCATTTTAGGCGAGATTCGCTTGGCAAAGGAACTTCATTTTTAGCTCAAGATTTACGGATTGATACCGAATTAAGTATCGAGTGGTCAAACCCATTAGCAACATTCAGTCTCTTCACCCAGCCTGAAGAGTTGTCGGTTTTTGATTTATTCGATACTATGGGATTTAGTATAATTAAGCGATTTGAATTTTAAAAGGAGCCCCTATGCTGCGAAAAATGATCCTTTCTATCCTTTTATCGGTTGCAATATTCTCTGTCGCGGCTGTTGAACCACCTGCATTGGATGCTTGGTGGGTCAATAAACCTATGCAGGAATTTGTCTATGTTGATCTCAATAATGTAGACAGTGCAACGATAGACCCTTATGTACAGCCTCTCGTAGGAGTTCCCTATACCCAACCTGCTATTGAAGCATTACGTTCTGACTTACTTAATACAGGGTTGTTTTTAGAAGTTGAGATTATTCCGGCAAGGATAGACGGTTCTACCGATGCCTCAATTATCTACATAGAATTTGTTGAACGTCAAAAACTGACCTCTATCAATTTTGTAGGAAACAAATTCGTTACTACTGAAGATTTAGCCAAAGCCATTAATTTACAAACAGGGACCATGTTTGATACAGCAGCTTTGGATAAAGCAATTGTCGCTATTAAGAAATTATATGCGAGTAAAGGGTACGATAAAGTCGATGTCTTTTCCTCCTATGTTGCAGACGAGCAAGCTGAAGGGATTGCTCTTACTATAAGCATTACTGAATACGATTGGTACTTAAATAAACCTATCCGAGGGTTTACCTATAAAGGGCTAAAAAATGTATCGGTAGAACTGCTCGATGATATAACATATCCTTTTATTGGAAAACCATTTACTCAGGAAACATATCGACAAATTGAGTCAAAACTCAATGAGTTGCTCAAATTTAGTGTATTCCAAGCTGAAGCAAAACGAAGTGGACCAAATAATAATGAACTAACTATTGAATTTATTTTTACCGAACTTCCTGTGATTCGAACGATTGATTTTGTTGGTAATGACAGTATTAAGGCTAAGGTATTGCTAGATAAGATTAGTGTTAAGCCCAAAGAATTCCTCTCTTTGAATAGAGTAAACGCCGGAAAAGAAGCTTTAGAGGCACTTTATCTTGAACGTGGTTATGCCAACGTTCAAATAACATCTAATTATACTATTGAAGAGACGACCAACCTGCTTGACCTTACCTATACGATTACAGAAGGAAAACAGGTTAAAGTAGGGGAAATTTCGTTTGAAGGGAATGAAGCCATTGCTGCATCGGTTCTCAAGAAAGACTTCACGACGAAGGTGCAATCACTCTTTAACTCTGGGAATTATCAAGCGACCAAAGTTGCCTCTGATACACAAGCCTTGCAGTTGGTCTATCAAAAACTGGGTTATATCGATGCTAAAGTTTTAGAAGTAAGGCAAGAAGAGATTTCAGATGATGCTGATATAAGAAAAATTAGGCTCGTATTTGTAGTCGAAGAGGGGCAACAATGGTTCTTTGGAGGGATCAAGGTAGAGGGTAATACTGTCTACAGTGACTCAGATATTTCGGCATTGTTAGTCATGAAGCCTGGTAGTGTGCTAGATATTTCAAAAGTTCAAAGAGAAATAGGCAAAATTGCCGATCTCTATTGGAACGAAGGGTATGTTGAAAATACAATAGATATTCAAGAATCAAGAAATCTAGAAGATCGGAGTGTAACTTATACGGTATTGATTACCGAACGGGGTCAAGCAACAATTGAAGAAGTTTTAATTCGTGGACTCACTAAGACTAAACCGTATGTCTTAGAGCGTGAATTGGCTTTACAAGTCGGTGATATTTTCAGTAAAGATGCCTATATCAGAAGCGCCCAGAATTTATATAACACAGGGTTGCTAACTGATGTGGTGCCGTCCCTTAATTATGGCACAACAGAGAATTCTTTGGTGGTAGCCTATGATGTAACTGAAGGGAATCAAATGAATATTGGCTTTGGAGCCACTTTTGGCGGTAATGTTGAGGGCTTCCCAGTCAGTGGTTTCCTTTCGTGGGCCGATACGAATGTTGGTGGCACTGGCCGTGATCTTGAAATAATGACCGAGTTATCACCCGATTCTCAGTCGGCAACTGTTTCGTTTAGAGATACTTGGGTCAAAGATAAACGATGGGGAAATTCTGTTAATCTGTCATTTAACCATAGCCGCTATAAAAATGGGCGAGTGTTAGGTGATGGCTCTCCCACGACTGAACTACGCGATAATGAAGCCTATCCCTATCCCTACACAAGTTATGCCCAATGGGTAAGTGATGGATCTCCCACTCCCGATGCCGAATATCTGATGCCATATGATTCGTATAAGATCGGCATTGGTTTTACTACTGGCTATACGTTTGTGTTTGCACCTGGTCGGTTATCACTTTCGGTGGGACCAACATTTACTCTTAACCGAGCAGTTTTTGACTCTGATACATATACCGCCTTTGATTACTTAATTGATAAATATGAAAAAAACTGGCAGTTTTCAAATCGAGTTGCCCTCTCTGTAAGCTGGGATGGTCGTGATTTAGTTACCAACACCACCAAAGGATATGTAATTAGTCAAAACCTAACCTATGCTGGAGGTGTTTTGGGGGGCTTGTCCAACTATATGCGTTCGTCGACTAGTGCTTCAGGTTTTTTAAAACTTTTTGAAATACCTGGTGAAAAACCAACTCCTGGTGTTTTAAGCCTCAATACGACTGTTTCGTTTATGTTTAACCAATATTATTCTAAATCGGGTAATTTGAGCGGAGAGTGGACTTCTGGAATAAGTGCGTCAAAATTTGAATTTTTATATATAGATGGGATGACCATCGCACGTGGGATTACTCCTAAGTTCTATTATGAATTCTTATGGGATTCTTCCTTAGAATTTAGTATTCAAATTGCCGAGAATGTATTATGGGGAGATGTATTTGTAAGTGCTACTGGTGCTTCAAATGCTTTAAGTACGGTTGGAATCGATCCTTTAGATTGGTATTTCGCGGCTGGGTTAGGGATCCGACTTAAAATCCCTGGCTTCCCATTGGGCCTGTATTTGGTAAAAAATGCTAAAAAGGTTGGCTCGAATGCATTTGCTTGGGAGGGTGGACCCATTTTTAAGTCGGGAGCCGACGGCAGTGGCCTTAAGTTAGTACTAGCTATTACAACCAGTATTTATTGAGTTCGGTGATCATGGATGAACAAAAGCTAACACCAATGATGGAACAATATCTGGCCTTGAAGCGCGAGCTCCAGGATGAGATACTGTTCTTTCGCCTCGGAGACTTCTATGAAATGTTCTTGGATGATGCCAAAGAGGTCTCGAAATTACTTAATCTTACCCTTACAGCACGAAATGGGATACCCATGTGTGGTATTCCGTATCATGCGGCTAAAAATTACATAAAACGGTTACTTGAAGAGGGGAAGAAAATTGCTATTTCTGAACAAACAGAGATGCCGGGGCCCGATCGTTCAATAGCCAAACGGGAAATTGTGCAGATTATTACCCCAGGGACTGTCGTAGAAGATGAATTTTTAGATGCCTCTGCCAATAATTATATTTTGAGTATTTGTGTTATAAAAGATCAAATTTCTTGTGCCTACTGTGAACTTTCGAGTGGTCTTTTCAGGATGGTTGTACTACCACGAGAAGAGCGTTTTGAATCGGTCAGGGCACTCATTGAAGAGTTACACCCGCGTGAGCTCCTCGTGAATGAAGAGGATTATTTTACTCATGTGCTCTTTGCTCAAATGATCGATGCCAGTGCTGCTATGAAAACACGTTTACCACCTTGGTACTTTTCTTTAAGTCATGGGTTTGCCTTACTTCGAGAGCATGTCGCAACTATCAGTTTAAAACAGTTTGGCCTTGAAAAAACCGACCTTGAATTAGCTGCGGGAGGGGCTTTGTTACAATACCTCCAGGAAACTGCACAAACTTCTTTAGCTCAGATTACTCAATTTGAGAAAGAAGATCGCTCTACTCATCTCCTTATCGATGAAGCTACCCGTAAAAACTTAGAATTAGTTAAGAATCTACAAGAAGGCAGTAGTGCAAGGACCTTATTTAGTGCCCTTAATCTAACATGTACCAGTGCTGGCTCACGCTTACTCCAACAGTGGATTAATGCTCCCTTAGCTAGTATCGAGCAGATTACTGAGCGGCAATTTCATGTTACCTGGTTCTTAGAGCATGATAGTGAACGGTTACGTATACGGTCCTTATTAAGCAAGACTCGTGATGTGGCTCGTTTAACTTCACGTGTTGCAATGCGGCGGGCTAATCCGCAAGACCTGGTGGCCATCCAACAATCGATAGCTACTTTGTTTAGTGTAATGGAAGCTTTTAGTGATTATTATCAAGAGCTGTTGAGCAAATATGTGGACCAAGACTCAATGGGGCGTTTAGTTTCCCTCATGGAAACGCTACTATTAGCTTTACAAGAAGATACTCAAGGTCTTTTTACAGCGGGGAAGGTGATTAAGAGTGGTTATAATGAGGAGTTGGATCGACTTCGCGTGTTAACGACTTCCGGTAATAAAAATCTATCTACGTATGCGCAAAAATTAAAAGAAGAAACCGACATTCCTACCATAAAATTAGGACAGAATAAAATAATAGGATACTATCTAGAAATTCCAAAAACACATGCTGCTAAAATACCAGAATGGTTCAACCGGAAACAAACATTGGTACATGCAGAACGGTATACAACTGAAGAACTCATATACTTAGAGAGTGAGATTCTCGCTAGTGGTGAACTTGCCCAAGCTTTGGAAAAGTCGTTATTTGAGAAGCTGGTAGAACTCACAGCTGATCATATTCAACCTTTATTACACATAGCCCATTTCTTTGCGACTCTCGATTGTTTGCAATCCTTTGCTCAAGGAGCTCAGGTACACCAGTACTGCAAACCAGAACTGGTTACTGACGACGTCTTAGTTATTCAAGACGGTCGCCATCCAGTGGTGGAACAATTTTTAGCCAAGGGAAAGTTTGTAGCCAATGGTTTGCAGATGGAAACTTCAGTTAATCGGTTCTGTTTAATAACCGGACCAAATATGGCCGGAAAATCGACCTATCTTAGACAAAATGCATTAATTGTCCTCATGGCCCATATTGGTTCGTATGTACCGGCAACCAAGGCTCGTATTGGTTTAATCGACAAGTTGTTTTGTCGTGTCGGTGCTAGTGATAACCTAGCTCGCGGGGAATCGACATTTTTGATTGAGATGCAGGAGGCGGCATTTATTTTACGTACAGCTACTCCACGATCGCTGGCAATCATGGATGAAATTGGGCGGGGTACCAGTACACAAGATGGAATGTCAATTGCCTATGCTGTTATGCAAAAGATGGTTGAATTAGGGGTGAAGACACTTTTTGCCACCCATTATCATGAATTAACACTCATAGATACAAGTGCCATGCAGTTGTTAACTTTAGCGGTGGCGGAGTCAAAGAAAAATATTGTATTTCTGCGTAAAGTACAGCCAGGTCGAGCTGATAGTTCGTATGGCTTACATGTAGCTAAAATGGCTGGTATCCCTTTAGAGGTTATCAAGAAGGCAGCCATTTTTCAAAAACAACATTTTGCCGACTATGCCTTTACAGATAGTGAGCAGCAATTAGATCTATTTACCGGTAGTGTTGCTGGAGAACCTCCATGCAATTACGATCCTTTAATCGATGAAATTGCCAATTTTTCCTTAGAAGAATCAACGCCACTTGAGGCTATGTATTTCCTTGAACGCCTAAAGAGCATGCTAGCTGAATTACAGTGAAGCACTTTTACACTTTAGGCGTTCCTATTAGATATGAAACATTGTTATGGGTTTTGTCTTCTTTGTCATAATTTTCAAAAGTTGTATAATTATATTTGCCCACTGTGTAGAGCTGAGGTGGAAGCTCTTTTGTATCAGGGCGAGAACTGTCCTTTATGTGGACAGCCACTCTTGCATGAAGACTCAATTTGTCTCTGTGATCAAACTGGTCCTTTTATTCAACGCATTGCGGTGTATGCCAAAGAAATGCAACATCTTATGCTCCGGTATAAGAAAACAGGGGTAAAGCGGTTGGGGTATTTCTTAGCCACTCTCATTACTCACTATGTACCAAAGGACCTTCGCCTGATTATTGTTCCAGTTCCTTGTAGCAGAAGTAGTAGGAAAACTCGTGGCTGGGATCAGATGGTCTATATTGCCAACATCATTGGGCGAACAACGGATCATACTGTGTGTAAATTACTTGAACGGACTGGAAATTCTGAACAAAAAGGATTGTCACGCTCTCAACGCTTAACAGAAGCTCCTCGTTCCTATTTTCTGAATGAAAGACAATGGCAATTGCATGCTCAAAAAATAGAGGCCTGTCATGCCATTGTGGTTATAGATGATGTGATGACAACTGGGTCTACGTTACGCACCTGCATCGCAAAAATAGAAGAGGTTATAGATAAGCCGATAGTGGGACTTTGTTTAGCGATGGATTGACAATATAATGTAAATGAATTACTGTTTTAACAGTTAGTCAGGATTTTTGGGGATCGCAGAAGTCGATCCCTTTTTTATGGAGTTATGGTGCAAAATATTATTCGTAACGATGCGTTATTTATTGAACTCTCGCAGGTTCTCAATCCTATGGATATATTTATAGTAGATATTCGTCGAGGAGAACAAAGAGACACAATTAGAGTGGTAGTTACAATAACTACGAAAGAGCATCGTGCAGGAATTGAAGAGTGTGCAAAAGCACATCGTATCATTCGACCACGTTTGAGCGTTCTTGAAGATAATCGTGATATTGATCTCGAAGTTTCAACTCCAGGTTTGCAACGAAGCTTTAATGACTTGTATGAATTTTCGTTGTTCACTGGGCGCCGTTGTCGAATCTACGACTTGCATCGGTCAGCTTGGGTCGAGGGTATTATAGTCCGTGAAGGCGATGGAGAGGTTGTCTTAGAACAAGCTCAAATTGAGGATACTAGTGACCTGATAGAGGAATACCGAATTCCATATGGCCAAATCCATAAGGCCAAATTAGCATATGCATGGGAGGATATGAAATAATGTCCAATGATTTAGGAGAAGCAATACGCTCTCTGGTAAGCGAGCGAGGAATTAGTGAAGATCTTGTGCTCGAAACTATAAGAGGTTTATTACTTGCCGCTTATAAACGAAAATTTGGAACTAGTGATAATGCCGTTGTTCAGTTCAATGAAGCTCGGGATGACGTTCAATTGTTTGCTCGAAAAACTATTGTTGCCGATGATGACTTAGAAGATGATTTTGATGAAATTTCCCTCTCTGATGCTCTAGAGTTACACGATGATTGTGAAATAGGAGATGAAATTCTCATCCCCATCGACCCCAAGACCTTTGACCGTATTTCAGTGCAAAGTGCAAAGCAAAAAGCCAAGCAGGATTTGCGGGAAATTCAGAAAGATACCCTCTATTCTGAGTATAAAACGAAAGAAGGGGAGATGATTATAGGCTACTATCAACGCGAACTTAACGGTGATATGATTATTGATCTAGGGAAGATCGAAGGAACCTTACCCAAACGGTACCAAAGTCCCCGTGAGATCTATCGGAAAAATGATAAGATTAAATGTTATGTCTACCAGGTGGAGAAGCCTGAACATGGGCAATTGCGGGTGATCTTATCACGGACCCACACAGAATTTGTGCGAAAATTATTCGAATTAGAAATTCCTGAGATTTATGATCATTCTATTGAAATTCATAAGATTGTCCGGGAACCGGGATATCGTTGCAAAGTTGCCGTTTATTCCAATCGACCAGATCTTGATCCAGTTGGGGCTTGTGTTGGGTTGAAGGGAATCCGCGTTCAGACTATTATGAGAGAGATGGAGGGGGAGCGGATCGATGTATTGCGATACGATCCCGATCCGCTTGAATATATTAAAAACTGCCTTTCTCCTGCAGAAATTAAGCGAGTGGTTATCCTAGATGAAAAGAAACGCACTGCTGTTGCTGTGGTAGAAGATTCTCAGTTGTCTTTGGCAATTGGGAAACAGGGGATAAATGTGAGGTTGGCCAATAAGCTAGCCGATTGGATTATTGACGTGAAGACACTAGATCAGTATCGTGAAATGGATCTCGATATTGATACGAAAGAGCGTGTCGATGCTTTGTTTACAGATCTTCCTACTTTTGAAGATGCCTACATTGAAGAGGGAGAGGAAGATGAAGAGTTGCTACTCAGCGATATTAGTGAGTTAAGCAAAGAATTAGTTGCAAAACTGCAATTTCACGATATCTATACCGTTGAAGAATTTGTCAACTTGACCGATGATGAGATCGTAAGTTTTGGCGATATCACAACAGAAGATGTACGAGTTATCCATAACGTACTCGGAGATTATGTCGATATTGTAGAAGAAGAGGATGCCTCAGAAGTGGAGCAACAATTCCTCTGTCCTGAATGTGGACATGTTCTTTCACCTGACATGACAAGTTGTCCCAATTGTGGTGTCGGGTTAAGTTTTGAAGAAGTGGACGTAGACGAGGAGTAATTGAAAGATATTATGGCGGAAGAAGATAAAAAACCTAAAACAACTCTTATAAAACATGCTCGTGGAAAGGGCTCGGGTGATTCTCCTGCTTCATCGCGAGGTGAGGCAGAATCGACACGACCTATCGAGAAGAAAAAAGTGGTTGTGGTCAAAAAGAGAGTCGTGGTGGTGCGACCTCAAGCTAAGCCGGTAGAGAAACCTGCTAAAATAGAGGCCGAAAAACCTAACAAAGAGACTCCAGTTGAATCAACTCCAGAGAAACCATCCGCTGAAAAAGCTCCTTCGAAAACGGCCAAGAAACATCCATTTAGGCGAACACCGAATGCTGGTGTGACAACACCTGTTGTGCATTCTCCTAAAAACTTGCCACCAGTTCCTGGCCAAGGGCAAACAGCCGAAGATCATGCCGAATGGCGTAAGAATAATCCTCCTCAAAGTCGTGCTCCCCAACCAGGTGGAACCCGACAAGTTGGTCAAATTGGTGGAAGTCGTCCCCCTAGTCCACGTCAAAGCGGAAGACCGTATCCCGGTCCTTCAGCAGGGCGTAGTCCAGGTGGGCGGCCACCTGCATCAGGACGACCCACTAGTGGTCGGCCTCCCTATACTGGACCCTCAACAGGACGAGGTCCCAGTCGACCCCCCTTTGGTGGAGGAAGAGGAGCTCGCCCTAGTGGACCACGTCCAGAAGTAGAAACGGTTGTCCAAAAAACCTCTAAAAAGGTCTATCGTAAGAAAAAAGCATTTAAAAGACCAGAAAAGGTTACCGAGCGTGATTTCCATATTAAACGTAAAGATCAACATCGGACCAATCCGGTACCGAAGAAAATCGATATTATGGAAGTTATTACTGTTGCTGATTTAGCAAAAAAAATGAATTTGAAAGCTTCTGAGATTATTGGGAAGTTGCTCAAGTTGGGCATGATGGTAACTATTAACCAGCAGATTGATTCTGATGTAGCTACTTTGATTGCTAGTGAATATGATTGTGAAGTTAATATTGTTTCCTTATATGACGAAACTTTAATTGCTACTGATGGGGATAAAGCCGATGAATTAGTAGATCGAGCTCCTATTGTTACTATTATGGGTCACGTTGACCATGGTAAGACAAAATTGCTCGACGCTATTCGTTCTACCGATGTTGTAGCCGATGAGTTTGGTGGAATTACCCAACATATCGGAGCTTATAAAGTAACATTACCTGGAAAAGGGGATGTGGTATTCCTTGATACTCCCGGCCACGCTGCTTTTACTTTAATGCGTTCTCGTGGTGCCCAAGTTACGGATATCGTGGTTTTGGTTGTCGCCGCTAATGACGGTGTTATGCCGCAGACATTAGAGGCTATCGATCATGCTAAAGCTGCCAAGGTTCCCATTATCGTCGCTATAAATAAAGTTGATTTAGCTGAGGCTAATGTTGATCGGGTAAAGCAACAACTGAGCGATCATGGTCTTATGCCTGAAGAGTGGGGTGGTAGTACATTATTCTGTGAAATATCAGCATTGAAAAAGATCGGTATAGAGGATTTACTCGATACCATATTGCTTCAAGCTGAAATGCTTGAGCTGGAAGCCAATCCAACCGTACGTGCGGAAGGTAAGGTGTTGGAATCGCGTATAGATCAGGGACGGGGAATTGTGGCTTCGGTCATTGTTGAACGGGGTACCTTGCATCAAGGTGATAACTTTGTTGCTGGTATTTATCCTGGTAAAGTGCGTGCAATGTCAGATGATCGTGGAAATAGGATCACTGAAGCTGGTCCAGCTACTCCAGTCGAAATTATTGGTTTGAGTGATATTCCTGGTGCTGGCGATCCGTTCCAAGTAACTGAAAATGAAAAGCAGGCCCGTCAAGTTGGTAGCAAGCGACAGGAATTAGAACGACAGGGGCAGGCTAAAAATGTACAGAAGATTACGTTAGATAATATCTTTGACAAAATGCAGGATGGTTCCATTCAAGAATTAAACGTTATTATTAAAGGTGACGTTCAAGGTTCGGTTGAAGCTGTTCAGAATGCCTTAGAAAAACTATCTACTGATGAAATTCGATTACATGTGTTACGTGCTTCTGCCGGTGCCATCATCGAGGATGATGTAAACTTGGCAATTGCCTCCAATGCTTTAGTCCTCGGTTTTAATGTTCGACCTACGCCCCGTGCGCAGGTACTTGCGGAACAAGAAAAGATTGAGATCCGTAAATACAACATAATTTACGATGCTGTTGATGATATTCGTAGTGCTATGGAAGGAATGTTGACTCCAGATAAAAAAGAAGTTGTTATTGGTCAGGTTGAAGTACGTGATACCTTCAAAGTGCCCAAAATTGGACTTATTGCGGGATGTTATGTGACTGACGGAAAAATTAAGAGAAATGGCTATGTGAACGTCATTCGCGATAATATAAAGATCCATTCCGGTAAGATTTCTTCGTTGCGAAGATTTAAAGATGATGCGCGCGAAGTTGTGGCTGGATTTGAGTGTGGTGTTGGAATCGAAAATTACCAGGATTTACGTTCAGGTGATATCCTAGAAGTATTCGAAGTGATCGAAATAGCTAAAAAGTTGAAATCTAATGAGTGATTATATGAAACAGCGGTTAGAATCCCGCATACAAGAGACGATTAGTATGATGATTGTTACCCGTGAAATTAAACATCACGGGCTCAATCCCTTTGTATCTGTAAGCAAAGTAACTTTATCCAAAGATAAAGCTTATGCGACTGTATGGATCTCTTCTTTTGTAGAGGATCAGGAATTGGAGCAGTCGGTGCAAGCTTTGCAAAGTGCTGCTGGTTTTATTCAACAACGACTGGG
>JAQVOO010000153.1 GCA_028702575.1 Sphaerochaetaceae bacterium | reverse complement strand
ATTCAAAAGTTGTGCTCGACACGATATAATCTTCAGAACTGTATGCTAAGCGTTCTGCTTTTGTTGCTCTGAATTCTTGCATGTCCCAATCTTCATACGCATAGTTGGCCTCTAGGACTATTTCTTCATCGTCAGGTAATTGTGGGAAGAAATCTATCCCTGAGATCATTTGTATTTCATCAACTGAGGTTGCAAAAATAGAAAGATCTTCCTTTGACCCTTCATTGGGCAAGAGAAAACCAATCGCTTTTTTATCTGGTTCAGTATAATCCAAAATAACTTTATAATAATAATTAGGGACTGAAACTTTGTTTTCACCGATGGTTTTGTAGGGGCCATCAGTCAAGATAGGTCCTGTGGCTACATATACTGCTCCCTCAGTAACTGCTAAGTTTCTGACTATTGCTTCTAGCTTAGCCCAGATCCCCCGGTTAAATTCCGGTTTTTGTGGGCTCATATTACTCATGTAAAAAGAATCAGAAAGAGCTTCTTTCGACCAAACCATATCGGCAGCTGGAGCTAGATGTCCACGGTCATACCCCGATTTACGATAATCAGCTAACGCTGCTGAACCAGTTGAAATTGATGGATCAGCCCGAAAATTATCGCCACGTTCATAGATTCCATAGACTTCATCGCGGGTAAGTTCATAAGCTACCCAGCGCGGTTGCTCGTGTTCTTCAGCATACACCAGCGCAAAACCGGTGTGGACAATGAGTTCTTCACCCTCTTCAAGCATCGGAATTTCTAATCCAGCAATAACGCCAGTTTGTCCACCATCTCCATAGTATTCTTCTACCGAGGGAGTGATGATCCAAAGTACGAGATAAGCTACCAGCAAAAGGGAGAGTATAACTCCTAATCGTTTTAATAGCTTATGAGGTTTCTTGCCCATATAACACTCCCACCATGTACATAGTTCAGTATAGTAAGGAAACTCTCCAAGAGGTACAATGTTACAAGTATACTATATTGAGGAGGTTTTAATTAATGGATCTAAAAGAACAAGGCCAACACGGCAAATATTGCCATTCCTGTGGAAAAAGTATCAGTAAACAAGCCGAAATATGCCCTTATTGTGGGGTTCGCGTCGGTGCTCCACCAAGTTCCTATTTTGAAGAACATAGAACGTGGATTATTGTGTTACTTCTTTGTCTTTTTGTTGGGCCCTTAGGAATCCATCGCTTCTTTGTTGGTAAAAGAGGCACAGGAATTTTGATGCTACTCACACTGGGAGGATTTGGCATTTGGGTAATCATTGATTTGATCTTAATTGTTACTGGGAATTTTACCGATGCAAACGGGATGATAATCTACTGATGTTGCCACCTCTGCCCATAGCGAATAATAATTGCTGAACAGGTTACCAGTACGAGCAAATCTAACCAGATAGAAGGATTTTGCTGGATAAACCAGGGATCACTTGTCAGTGAAGAGCCTGCATAATTTATAACCAACACCAAGAACATATTATTAGCAATATGGGCACCAAAAGCAGCTTCTGTTCCTCCATGCACTCGAGTCATCTCCATAAAAAGATACCCTGATAAAAAATAAAAGCCTAAAATAGGGAGGCTGAAGTTCGAGCTTTGCACCTCAAGATTAGAAAGGTGGGCAAGGGTAAAGATAATCCCCGATATTGCACTTATGACCCACCCCCTTTTTACACGATGAGCCAACATTCGCCAAAGCGTGGTGCGAAACAGCAACTCTTCTGCTATACATTGGATCGGAGTTAGGATCAATGCGATGAGCATAAGGAATAGGCGATTTGCTAAAGTAGTAGTTGCATTGAATAGAATCGCTTTTGGTTCAATTAAGGCATTTACTAGCATTGTTAGGCTAATTCCGATTAACCACACTCCAGCTGAAAACCAAAATAATCGCCATCTAAAGGTGGGTGCATTGGTGATATAGGTTAAAAAGGAGACGCGTACTGCCTTAAAGATAAATATGAGTAGTACGCTACATAAAATCACAAAATTGACATGCTGGGTAATATAAATTATCCACGAGGTACTGCTGTATGCATGATTACGGGTTGCCTCTGAGACTAAAAATGTTGCCCCCCCACCGACGAAGGTCCACGTGAGTTCAATGAAGAAAAATCCGACAATCCATTGGAATAGAGTTAACTGTTTACCTACCATTAGTGCGGGATTATCTGGTCTAGGGTGTGAATTTTGCCCACTATTCATAGCTTTGAGTATACCATTAATGATGCTATACTTACCATCATGATTCTGAGAACTGCTGCCGAGGTAACTACAACCATCTTCCAAAGCTTAGCCACGCCTAACCTCATTTGCGTGTTTCCAACCGAAACAGCCCTGCGCTTTTGGACCCATGTTTATGTTCGTGATAGTGCACATGGTGTGATGCGCCACGACAATGTTCTAGCCTGGGATACGTTTAGAGCCCGCTTCCTTCCGGTGCGCAAAGAGTTGCCCGCCAATAGTCTCATCAGGCATCTATTTGCATTACAGTTCTTACGCGATAAGAAAGAATCTACATCTCTCCAGTGGTTCCGTTACCCCTCCTTTCCTGAGTCTCTAGAGAATCTGGCTTCCACTATTGCCCAATTAGTACCCCACCTTGATGAGATTGAACTTATGCGCACTCAACGTTCTCAAGAGTATGAACGTATGCCCGGCGCTTATCGCTCTGACGTAGCACGCCTAACAGTTGCTTATCGCAAGTTTATGGATGAAAGAGGGCTTTATGAACCCCGATTCCTGCACCCCTCAAGTCAATCTTATGCGAAAGAGAAAGGAGTTCGTTATCGAGTTTTTTTTCCGGAAGTGTGTAAGGGGTGGCAAGAGTTTTCCCAGATGCAACCTTTCCCTGCCTGGATAGAAACTTGTTCAATTGATGAACCGAATACCAAATCCACTTTACAACTCTATCCAAATGAATTGATGGAGTTACGCGCACAATTGAATAAAGTACAAACCCTCTATAATAACGGAGTTGACCTTAACGATATTATGATAACAGTGGGGGAACTAGAGCGCTTACGCCCCTATCTTGAACATGAAGCTGCTTTACGCAACATCCCTTTGTCTATTGTGGAAAGGGTTTCTCCTATCGCCTACCCACCAGGTAGGTTTTTACAGTTAATTCAAGCTGTGTATACCCACAGTTTTTCACTCTCTTCTATGAAAGCTTTGTTATTGGATCCCCAAATTCCATGGAAAGATCCGGCTACCCACCGGGCTTTAATTAAAAGGGGGATAGAGCTACATATAATACAAGGAAGTCAAAACTTTGGAATAGATGACTGGAGTCGAAAGCTATCCCAAGCACATGAGTTGGAAATAGAGCTCTGGTATAAAGATTTTAAGTCTAAAGTATTGGCATTGGTTCAGGCTAAAAGTATTACTGGTTTGCTTGCCGCACTGTTTAACTTGCAAGAGATGCTTTTAGAAAAAAATAGCTGGCGCCAAGAAACCCTCGCGACTGATCTCAATGCTAGTATCTACGCCTATTGCATCGAATTCTTCACTTCTGTGGGACAAGCTATGACGACTTGTGGAATTGCTGAAGCAAAAGGTCTTTTTGCCTTTGTTTTGCAATTCCTTGACAAGCAGAATTATATAGAGAAAGATCGCCCCCCTGGTATCCCCGTCTATGGCTATACCGTTTCGGTTGGGGTGTGTGCAACCCATCACTTTGTGCTTGGTTGCACACAACAAGCAACCGCAATGCAGGATGATTTCTTTCCACTACTGCATGAGTCTTTTTGGCATGCGGAATCTGAACAAGATGAAAGTGCAATCATGTTGGCCCATTACCAAGTAGCAGGGAAACAAGTTTACTACTCAGCAGCAAAAATTCTCTTCGGTGGTGATAGTGCTTTAGTTCCCGCCTGGTTTATCGAAAAACAAGGAGTTGAAGAGCAGATTTTTGATGGATTTGGTGATATGTTCAGCACCGAAGAGCGTGCTTGGATTATTCCGTCGAAGCACAATTTTAGAGCTCAACAACAACAGAGTGAGTGGTTTAAACAAGCGAAAACCACCGCTTATACATTCCCTAGATACGATTTAGCAGAAGAAAAACCTATGTTTTCTGTTTGGCAGCGAGCATGTCGGCAGAAAGGGGAAATTAAACTATCGGCAACGGCCATTGATAGGTTTAAGGAATGCCCCATGAAGTGGGCGGCTACCTATTTGTTTGGAATCCAAAAGGGCTCTTATGATGCTATTGTGATTGATCATGCTGAAATAGGGATAATTTTACATGATGTTTTAGCTAAATTTTTCCGCCAAATACAGAGTTTGTCAAAAGTATATAATGGGGAAAAAGGTGAGCAATATAGAGAAATTCTTGCCACGATAGGAGAGCAAAGGTTTGCTCAGTATGCGAAAAGCCCGGCAGCCCCGCCAGCTACAACTATGCACTACATAACTACTCGTTACCTTGCCGAATTGGAAGCAATTATCCAAGCTGAAGGGAAAACTTTTAACGAATGGAGTAGCGAAAACTTTGAAACATACCTTGAACATACATATCCAGAAGATTCATATCTTTTAACCGGCCGCATTGATCGTATTGCCAGATATGCCATTAGTGATGAACCTTCCAAAGTAGCCGTCATCGATTATAAGAAGAGTTTTGTGGGTTCTCGCAAAGCGTATGATGAGGATATGCCCTCTTGCCAACTACCGCTCTACGCCAAGTTAATTCGAGATTCAACTGAATTCTCAGTAGCCGATATCGGAGCCTTCTATGATATTAGCAAAGGTTCTTACCATCTTATCTGGAAAGAAGATGAACCAGAGCGACGAGATAGGATGATTGGGGAGCTCGAAGAGATTATAAAAAATATGATTGAGGACCTGCGCATAGGGAAGTTGGGAGCAACACCTACGACCAAAGCCTGCCAGTTCTGTGATTATCGCCAAATTTGTCGCCGGAGGTATACGTTACCATGACAGTGCACGATACCTTCCAAAAAATGATTAAAAAACTAAACGATTCACGTCAACAAGAGGCCATTTATTGCGATACCAACTGTGTTGTCACAGCAGGAGCTGGCTCGGGGAAGACCACTGTCCTTTCCTATCGATTTTTACGATTGGTTGTTGAAGAGAAAGCTCATGTCGATGAAATACTCACTTTAACGTTCAGTCGCCTAGCAGCTGCCGAGATGCATCATCGAATTCATACCCAACTTCTTGCATTTAGTGATGATCGTAAAATTAACGATGAATTAAAGCATTTCAGTGAAGCAACGATTTCTACAATTGATGCCTTCTGCAACCGAATAGTGGCCTC
>JAQVOO010000152.1 GCA_028702575.1 Sphaerochaetaceae bacterium | reverse complement strand
GATAATGACGAATTGAATATTATTACAGCTAGCTATGCAAAACGGATTGGCATAACTAATGCCATTACCCTTATTAAAAACAATAACAACTATATTAATCTCGCTCGCCACCTCGATATCGATTCAGTCATTAGTGTCAGTGAAGCCACAGTCGATTCATTACTTAAATATATGCGTGGTGACCACGTCTCGAGTGTGCACTCCCTCTTCAATGGTCGCTTTGAAATTTTTGAATTTGTAATAAGTGAAGAGATGGCAATTGCTGGGAAAAAATTAAAAGAGATTAATATGCGCAATAAAGGAATCATTGCTGGCATTACAACTAGTAAAGGACACAATATAATTCCTACTGGCGCCTATCGTATTGAAATTGGCGACACCTTGCTCGTTTGCGCTGGACGGGAAGAATTAGGATTTGTCCAAAAAATCTTCGCTTAGGGAATAGGAATGAACTGGAAACAAATTCTACGCCTTTCTGGCACAATGCAAAGTATTATTGGATTATTCATGCTCATTCCGACGATCATGGCCGCATCGTTTGGTGAATGGGTTGCCTTTCGGGCCTTTATCGTTTCACTCGTGATCATCATCGTCTATGTGGCAATCATTATGACCATTGGAAGGTCGTGGAAATCTCGCGGATTAAATGTTCGTGATGTCTATCTGTTTGTCACACTAACTTGGGTCATTGCCAGTGCTCTAGGGGCAATTCCACTCCATCTCAGTGACACTACTGCCAATTATTCGAGTGCTTTCATGGAGGTAATGAGCGGCTTCACTACCACCGGGCTCACCACGTTAGCTAATATTGAAGCTTCACCAAGATCAATTCTATTTTGGCGCTCGTTGACTCACTGGCTGGGCGGAATGGGAATTGTAGTGTTGTTCGTGGCCTTGCTCCCGCTCGTCGGAGTTGAAGGCTTTCAACTCTTCGGGGCCGAGGCAGTGGGACCAACTAAGAGTAAACTTACCCCTAAAATAAAGAACACTGCTCTAATCCTTTGGTTAATTTATGTAGGTCTGACCCTCATCGAGACCGTGCTTCTCCTCTTGGGCGGATTAAGTCTCTACGATGCTTTAACGGTTACGTTTGGGTCGGTCGCGACCGGTGGATTCTCCACTAAAAACGCCTCAATTGGCCATTTTTCAAGTGCGTATGTCGATGTCGTCGTCACTATCTTCATGGTTATGGCTGGTGTTAACTTCTCGCTTTACTTTGCCCTTATCCGTAAGAAATTTACCCTCGTCTGGCGCGATACCGAATTAAAAGCCTACCTTTCTATCTATTTCTTGGCTACTCTTGTCACTACCATCACTCTTTTCACAAGTGGGACCTATACCAGTATTCGACAGTCCTTACGATATGGTGCCTTTCATACCGCCTCTATCATGACAACCACTGGCTACGGGACTGCCGATTATGGGCTGTGGCCCTCACTTACTCATGCAATCTTGCTCCTCCTTATGTTTATTGGAGGATGTGCCGGTTCTACCGGAGGGGGCATAAAAGTTACCCGGCTACTTACTATGTTCAAGCTAGGGCGCCAGAATATAAGATCACTACTCCATCCCAAAGGAATCTTTACCATTCAATCTGAATCGGAGCGGATTCCTTGGAAAACAGTTAACGCGATCGCTGGCTTTATTGCCATCTACTTAGCTTTAGTGCTGGCTTCCACCTTGGTGGTAGCATCAGCTGGATACGACTTACTCAGCTCATTTGTAGCTGGATTAATCTCGGTTGGTAATATTGGATTAGGTCTTGAAGCAGTTGGACCCGCGGGGATGGGCTTTGGCCCCATGCCCAGCTATGTAAAGTGGTTTCTCTCTTTCATGATGCTTGCCGGCCGACTTGAAATCTATACCGTATTCTCACTCTTTACCCGCTCCTTTTGGAAGCGGTAAGAATTTATTAGACCAGTCTATTGTTAAAATAGTTTCGCACCCGCCGTAATGTTACATTGAGCGTTAAAAAGAGAAACAGGGCGAGCCCCACAATAAAGACACTGGAAGACCAGGTTAGTAACCGTGGACTAGCAACCATCCGCAAGTAGAAAAAATCTCCCGCAACCACTCCCCAACAAGCTGAAAGGATTACCGAGAGAACCAAATCTGTAATAGTCGGCTTTCCAAATCGCATGCGTAAAAGGATAAAGGCCAAGGAAAATAAGACCACTCCATAGGTGGGTAGCGCTATTAACAAAGACCAAGTCAGATCATTACCACCTAAAGCATCCAATACTATAAGAAAAACAGCAATTGCCAGGGCAGCTACACCAAAGCCCCACTTTCTCTTTCGCTTTGGCACCCACCACGGCAGTACCGCTATGAGCCAATATAAGGTAACGGAAGCAATCGCATAGTAGGGCCAAAGCATCACATTACTCAAGAGGTCAATACTGAGCAGTAATGCGATGGTGATTCCCACATACCAAGAAGCTATGTAGGTATAAGAGGGTTTAACAAAAATAGCCACGAGAATATAAGAGCCACCCAAGACTACACATATAATAGGGAGCCATGGTGAAAACGAGTTTCCTAAGGCAAAACCGGTAATAATTAAGGAAATAACAGTGATTACCATAAAGGCTACCACCAGTTCAATAATACCTTTGCGATTTTTATCGAGCAAAGGGTGAGCAATAGGACTTTGCAATGGATCTTCAGGAAACAAAGGGACTCCAGGTTCCCCTATAATTTCCTTTGGAGCTTGCACCTCAGTCTTACATAGGGGGCATACCGTAGAGCCCTGTACCAGTTTTACCCCGCAGCGTACACAATAAGCCATAAACGTACCTTAATCCTTTTGTATTGTCCGGTTAGTTGCAACTTCCACCGGTATCCCTTTCGTTACTAATGCCGATAACGCTTCCCGTTCAAAATCGGTCCGCTCTGCTAAAATACTTGTAAAATTTAGGGTCAAATAGCCATTAGCTCCTACCGCTGCACAAGAAGTTTTATTCTTCTTGCTGGGCGAAAGGAAGAAATCGAGTCTATCAACCACCTCGTGCATCCCACTGGGAAGTGTAACATTCCCTATATTGCTTAGTGTCGTGCTATAAATACCGTCACCATACGTATCGCTCAATAATTTCATCAGCGGGCGTTTAAATACATTCGGTGCGTAACGCATGAGCGGATGGCGTCGACCAGCCACATTACGAGTTACTTGCCGACCCAGTGTCTTGGCATTAATGCTAGAGCGTAATTGGTGCATAACTTGTTCAAGAATCTCTTCAAACTCGTAATGCCCTAACCGAACATCAATACCGACCACTACAAAGAGGGTGAAATTGCGTAAAGACTTTGAACCAAAGATCTTGCGAATATTAACCGGGACCGAAATACGAACTGGTTTGAATTTTTTGGGATTCTTCACTTTTGCCTCTTGCACTCTTTGCATAGCATCAAGTAACTCAGCAACCAGATATTCCGTAATAGTAACCTGATGAAAAGAACTAATTTTCTTTAGATCTTCAATTTTTATACGAGCTGAGATCACTTGTACTTTGTCAGTTAATCCCCCCGAAGAGGGTAAGTGGTAAGCGCTGGATTCAGACCCAAAAACTGACTTGCGTGGTGTATAATAACGTTCAAAGGAGTCTTCAGCCTCTAATGGATCCATTTTTGAATTGGCGAGTAATACCTGGGGATCTTCTCCAATCTCTCTTCCCGACAACCGTAAATATTCAGCTACCAGCGATTTGAGAAATACTAAAGCGCCCGTGCCATCGGTTAACGCGTGGAAGAATTCAATGGCAATTCGCTGCTCAGTATAGAGGATTTTAAATAAATAACCATTAGCCCCTTTTTTCGGGTGAATATAAGCACAAGGGGATGAGATCTCCGGATACACCTCTAGGGGATTTTTGTTTGGCATAAAATAGTACCAATAGAACCCTTGGTGAAGAGTAACTGCAAAAAAAGGGAATCGCTCTAAGATATGTTCAGCCGCAGTCAGAAGGCGTGTGGGTATCACTGAAACCGTTAAATCCATTGAGATTCTAAAGGTATGGCTGTTGTAACGAGCTACTGTTGGAGGGTAAATTACCGCAGAGTTATCAAGAGGTAACAACTCTTCATTAGCTTGAGGTGTCTTCATGCCCTCCATATTAGTTGAATTAAGTACTGTAAGCAACCTAGCCAGAAGACTTCCCGTGCTTTATAGTTTTTTCTGCGGGGTCCTTTTATAAAAAGGGGTCTTCACTAACTTAGCTCGTTTGCGTTTTCCATGAATTAGCAACTCCACCACATCTCCAAAAGAGAGTCCAGAATGGCGAGAAACTAACATGTAACCACAAAAGATACCTAGGGTAGGACTTTTCGTGCCGCTTGTAACAAACCCAATTTCCTCATCGCCTAAAAATACCCGTTGTCCGTTTCGCGGTACAGAGGCATCTAGCATCTCAAACCCTCGTAAAGAACGTGGGACGCCCTGCAAGTGCTGCTGTGAAAGAGCCTCTTTCCCACAAAAATCGGCCTTATCAAATTTTACAAAGACACCAAGATTTGCTTCCAGCGGTGTTATTCCATCTGATATTTCATGCCCATACAGCGGTAGTTTAGCTTCCAGACGCAACGTATCACGGGCACCTAAGCCACAGGGGATAAGCCCATCTTCTTGACCTGATTCTATAATTGCTCGCCATAGCACTTGACCATGCTCACGGTTACAATAGATTTCAAAACCATCTTCACCGGTGTATCCATTGCGAGAAACAATACAACGAATACCAGCAACTACAGCATCTGGGATAAAGCGAAAGAAGGAAAGATTGGTAATCTCAGGACATATTTTTGCTAAAATGCGCTCAGAGCGCGGTCCTTGTAAGGCTAAGAGAACGGTATGAGGTGAAAAATCGGTTATTTTTACTTGCGAAGAATCGGTAACAACTTTAGGGTTGTCTGAGGTAATCCAAGCTAAATCTTTAGCTGTATTGGCTGCATTCATTACCACCCAATAATCTTCACTACTGAGACGAAAAATAATAAGGTCATCGACTACCGTTCCGTTAGGGTAACACATAAACGTGTACATAATTTGACCATCTTCCATCGCTGAAACTGAGTTGGTCACCAAATAATCGAGATATTCAGTAGCACCAGGACCGCTAATCATACACTCTCCCATATGGGAGATATCAAAAAGGCCTGCTTTTTGACGCACAGCGTGGTGTTCCGCTGTGATTCCAGTCCCAAAGTGGAGAGGGAGTTCCCACCCTCCAAAATCGACCATTTTAACACCTTCATAGGTAGCATATTCGTCGTATAGTGGTGTTTG
>JAQVOO010000018.1 GCA_028702575.1 Sphaerochaetaceae bacterium | reverse complement strand
AATAGTACCTTGCTCTGTCTCTATAAATGGTTCAAAAGAAACTGCCGATACGGAAAAAAGTAATAATACAAGGAACGCTAGTCCAATTCGTTTCATAGTGCCTCCAAAGGAATATTTTACAATCATTCCAATTTATAGGAGGCATTATAATTAGTCTAGTCCTCTTACTCTATTAATCTAAAGTCTTTAGAAATTCAGCATATCCGGCAGCATCTAATAAATTTTCATACTCAGAAGCATCAAAATCTTGTAGGGTATAGAGGTAGTGAGTATAACTATCTTCATTGATTAAATCGGGAGATCCATCTAATTCTTCATTTACTCCAGCGACAGTCCCTGCTATTGGATTGTAAATTGCACTGGCTGCCTTAACTGACTCAACATTGGCAATCTCTTCGTTTGCCTCATAAGATTCGCCCACTGGTGGCAATTCTACGTAAACGACTTCTCCTAAAGAATCCTGAGCATAATCGGTAATACCAATGTAGGCTAAATCCTCTTCAAGGCGAACCCATTCGTGATCTTTCGAATAGCGTAAATCTGTTGGAATCTTACTCATTATTTACTCCTTTTTGCTGTTTTTTTGTGCCGGAACATATTCCAGTAAAAGTGCTAGGTCAAGTTCTGGATAAAGGACAAATCGGTCTAGGAGCGTTTGAACCCTCTGGCGGGCCTCATCTATAACATCCTGTGGTGTTGTAGTTCTAGCCTTGCTGGGTTGCCCCGCTTTAGAACCTTTGCTAATAATTGCTGCTTTCGTGTTGGCAAGTACTAATTTAATAATAGCAGCAATCTCTTTCATCTCTTCTTCACCCATTTTCAGCGTTGTGACTGCTGGAGTTCCAATACGTAAACCACTGGTGTACCAAGGACCATTAGGGTCGAATGGAAGTGCATTTCTATTCATGGTAATACCGCATTCACGTAAAGCATTTTCAGCTTGACGTCCGTTTAAATCAAAGCTACGGGCATCTAACAACATGAGATGATTATCGGTACCATCGGTTGCAACGGTAATGCCTTCAGCCATGCAAGCTGCGGCCAAAGCTTTTGAGTTTTCTACCACTTTCTTCGCATAGGTAATGAATGAGGGATCTAGAGCTTCTGTTAGAGCTACAGCTTTAGCTGCGATCATATGCGGTAATGGGCCCCCAATTACCAGCGGACATCCCTTATCCACAGCCTCGGCAAATTCTTCTTTACATAAAATTAACCCTCCGCGAGGACCACGAAGTGTCTTATGAGTGGTGGTAGTCACCACATCGGCCCAAGGTACAGGGTCATACACACCCGTCATCGCTTTTCCAGCCACCAATCCAGCAAAATGAGCCATATCGACCATGAATACAGCACCAACGCCATGGGCAATTTCACTCATTCGTTTAAAGTCAATTAAACGAGGATAAGCACTATAACCCGCTAAAAGAATTAAAGGTTTAATCTCTTTAGCCTGTTTTTCGATGCTATCGTAATCGAGTAACCCTGTCGTTTCATCAACTGTATAGGTATAGGCATCAAACATCTGAGCTGAAACGTTTTGGCGATAACCATGCGTCAGGTGCCCTCCTGAGTAATAATCAAGACCTAATAGGCGTTGGTTACCCATTGCTTCACGGATACTGTTCCACTGCTCTCGAGATACATCACTCGGATTGGTTATACCAAGTTTCTCTAGGGCGGGAACTTGTACCTTGTGGTTCAAAATAGCCCAGTATGCTATGAGATTGGCATCAGCGCCACTATGGGGTTGCACATAGGCATGTTCAGCACCGAATAAGGCCTGTGCTTGTTTACAGGCATAATCTTCAATAGCATCCACGTTATCACAACCAGCATAGAACCGATGATAAGCAAATCCTTCGGCATACTTATCGGTTAACAAATTTCCCATTGCTAACTGACAAGCTAGACTTGAATAATTCTCACTGGCAATTAATTTCAAGTGACTCCGTTGATCAGCTAGTTCTTGTACTATGTGGGAAGCCACCATTGGTGTGACAGAGGCGATCTGTTCTAGTGCAGCTAAATAAGCAATAAAACCACTATCGACCTGTTCAATTGGTGTTTTTTTGAGATAGGCATGTAAAAGAGGGGACTGGGCCATGGCAAACTCCTTTTATTGGCAACGCGTTTGACCGTATTGTGCCTCTTTAAACGCAACATTGTCAAGAAAATGAATGCAATACCTGCAAATCCATGCTATTGTCATGGAATATAATATATGTAAACATACTTTTGTTTCAGGAGGATTGAATGCCACAGGAGAGAGAACTACTAAAAAGCCGGATTGGTTTTATTTTTTTGTCTGCAGGATGTGCAATCGGTTTGGGAAATGTCTGGCGCTTCCCTTTTATAACAGGAAAACATGGAGGAGCTGCATTTGTGCTACTCTACATCCTTTTCCTACTTATTTTCGGTCTGCCGATAATGGTTATGGAGTTTGCAGTAGGAAGAGCAGCAAAGCAGAACGTAGGGTTAGCCTTTAAAACATTACAACCGAAAGGAACCTCGTGGCATCGTTATGGTCCTATCGCGATTGGTGGAAACTATGTGTTAATGATGTTTTACACCACGGTAAGCGGATGGTTACTAGCCTATCTCTTTGGTATGGCTAAAGGAAGTTTGACTGGATTAAGCCCAGAGGCTGTGGGGAACCATTTTGGAAGCATGTTAAGCAATCCCGTATCGATGACCATCTGGATGGTTATTGCTACCTTACTTGGGTTAGGGGTTTGTGCAATAGGGTTACAAAAAGGAGTCGAGAAGATTACAAAATATATGATGAGTGCTCTTTTGGCCATCATGTTGGTTTTAGTGATTAAGTCAATAACTCTTCCTGGTGCCGGTGAAGGCTTAAAGTTCTACCTCCTTCCCAACTTTCCTCGCTTAAAAGAATCGGGAATTTGGAATGCCATTTATGCCGCAATGGGTCAGGCCTTCTTTACTCTGAGTCTCGGCATTGGTAGTATGGCTATTTTTGGCAGTTATATTGGTAAAGAAAACACGTTAACTGGTGAGTCCATCAATGTTGTTGCCCTCGATACCTTTGTAGCACTCATGAGCGGACTTATTATTTTCCCAGCTGCATTTGCTTTTAATGTAAACCCTGATGCTGGACCATCTCTTATTTTCATCACACTACCCAATATTTTTAATGCTATGCAAGGTGGCCGATTATGGGGGACCTTGTTCTTTGTATTCATGGGTTTTGCTGCATTATCAACATTAGTCGCTGTATTTGAAAATATTGTGAGCTACTGGATTGACGTCCACAAATGGACAAGGAAAAAAGCTGTTTTGGTAAATATTGTTGCCATCATCCTGCTCTCCTTGCCATGTGTACTCGGATTCAACGTACTCTCCAATTTTAATCCACTTGGAGGAGACAGTGTAATACTTGATCTTGAAGACTTTATTGTTAGTTCTGTATTACTCCCCCTCGGTTCGTTAGTATTCCTCCTTTTTTGTTGTACTAAGCGTGGTTGGGGTTGGGATGCATTCATCGCTGAAGCAGATACTGGCAAAGGTGTTAAATTCCCCAAATGGGCTCGCACCTATGTTACCTATGTCCTGCCAATATTAGTTTTATTTGTCTTTGTAATGGGGATTTGGGACAAGTTTGCCCCCTTAATTCTGGGTAAATAATTTCCACTATGGCAATGACTGCTGTAACGGCAGTCATTGTTTTCTATGTATGTGAGCAAACTAGCAAGCAATTATTAATTTTTGGATATAAACAGCCACTTTAGGGGCTATCAACTCGTTGAGTTGACAAAGAAGGCTCCTTTTCCTACAATTCGTTAGTTAGGTCCCAATGAAGGGGCACATACCAATGGAGGATTTGTGGCTAAAGAAGAAGCTATTGAAGTAGAGGGGGTCGTGCGCGAAGCCCTTCCGAATACTATGTTCCGCGTGGAACTACCTAATGGACACGTGATTCTGGCCCATCTATCGGGCAAGATGCGCAAGCACTATATTAGAATCGTCCCAGGAGACACTGTTCGAGTAGCACTCTCACCTTATGATCTTACAAGAGGTCGTATTATTTACCGAGAACGCTAAAAAGATACTCCTACTATTTTCCCCGTTGTAAAATAACCCAAACAGCACCACTTCCTCCCTCGACCGGAGGTGGATTTCCATATGCTCGAACATAAGGGGAGTTTTGCAATTCCTCTACAACAACATCTCGAATTACAGCTTTACCATCTACCGAGTGTAACCCGCGGCCATGAACAATCCGCACTTTCTGTAAACGTTTGGTCACCGATTCTTTTAGAAAATCATGGACCATGAGACGGGATTCTTCTCCTGTAAACCCATGCAAATCTAATTCTGCTTGCGGACGCATCGACTTCAAGCGTCCCATGGATGCTTTTCCTGTCCGGTAGCCGCCTCTGTCTTTATGTGCTTTAGGTTGATGTAATCCCTCTTCTTTTTCTTGGAGGATATGGGAAAAGCGGCCATTTCCAGCCGCTTTTTGTCCTTCGCTTGAAGATTCCCATTGTTCTAGTATATCCTTGAAGTCCATTTACACCTCACGAATATCAAGGATTTCCATAACTAGCGGCTTAACCAAATCAACTGCTTTGGCCATAGATATCCCTTGCATTTTTATAGTACAAACAGCATTAGAAGAATCGGTTCCCATGAATGTACCAAAAGCAATGATATCAACACCATTGGAAGAGAGTATATTTGATATTTTAGCAATTGCACCGGGCTTATCTTCAACTAGAAAGCTCATGCGTATTCCGTAATGCCGAGCTCCAAATAGCTCGAGCAAGATTTTAAATAAATCACTTTTAGAAACAATTCCAATCAGTTTGCCATTTTCTAAGACAGGCAGACTGGAAAGATCTTGATCAACCATTAAGCGGGCAGCTTCTTCCACCGTAGTATCTTTATCAATAGTCACTACATCGCGGGTCATTAATTTCTTTACCGTCAGTTGGCTCAGAAGATAGGCCATTTCATGTATAGACAAAGTACTTACCGGCGACGGGGAAGCATATAAAATATCTTTTTCCGAGATAATACCTACCAATTTACGATCTTTATCCAACACTGGAAGGCGATGCACTTTTTCTCGTTTCATCAATGCCGAAGCTTCGGATACAGACATGTCAGGACTTGCAGTCACTGGATTTCGTGTCATGCGTCTTTCAATAATCATCTCAACCTCCAACACAGCAAAAGCCAATGGGCTTATTTAGATTGTACCCCAGAGGGGGAGGAAATTCCAGCAGTAATAAAAACCTACGAATCACCAAGATATGCAGCTCTGACCTTTTCGTTCTCCAAGAGATTTGTACTAAAATCTGAGAGCACGATAACTCCATTTTCCATAACATAACCACGATTAGAGGCTTTAAGGGCAATGCTCGCATTTTGTTCAACTAAGAAAACTGTGACTTTATCTTCGCGGTTAATAATATGGATCTTCTCAAAGATATCTTGAATAATAAGGGGAGCCAACCCTAAACCAGGTTCATCTAATAAAAGCAGGCGAGGTGAACTCATCAAGGCTCTAGCAATTGCTAACATTTGTTGTTCGCCTCCACTAAGGGAACGGGTCTTTTGTTTCCGGCGAGCTCCTAAAATTGGGAAAAAATCATACATTTCCTCTTTTTTACGAGCAATAAGTTCATCATCGCGCACTAGAAAAGCACCCATATCTAGATTCTCTTCAACCGTCATATCGGCAAAAACTCGCCGCCCTTCAGGAACTAAAGCAACACCTCTACCAGCAATTTCATCAGTTCGTAAATTACTAGAGAGTCCTTTTGAGCGCCTTATTGGAACGCCAAATTTTTTCTTGGCTCCATTCTCATCAATTTGAGCTATCATTTGGCCTTGATAAGCAATAGAACCGTGAGTAATTGGTTCAAGAGCCACTATTGCTTTTAGCAACGTACTTTTCCCAGCTCCATTAGCACCGATGAGACAAACAATTTCGCCCTCGTTAACATGGAGACTCACCTCACGTAAAGCTTTAATACTTCCATAAGAGACACTAATTGAGTCTATATCCAATAACTTACTCATGTTTCTTCCTTTCCAAGATAAGCTTCAACCACTTTTGGATTATGACGGATTTCAGCAGGGGTCCCTTGGGCAATATTTTGTCCATAATTAAGAACGGTAATGGTATCACAAATATTCATCACCAATTTCATGTCATGTTCGATGAGCACAACAGTAATACCTAAATCGCGAATTCTCCTAATAGTTTTCATTAAAGAATCGGTTTCTGATGGATTCATACCAGCAGCAGGTTCATCAAGAAAGAGGATAGTAGGATCAGTAGCTAGTGCTCGAGCAATTTCTAACTCTCGTTGATGCCCGTAGGGAAGATTCTTGGCAAGTTCATCTTTCAAAGATTCAAGTTGAAAGAACTCCAACCACTTTATGGCAGACTCATTCATTAATTCGTACTCATCAACTACCTTAAGATAACTGAGAAAGGCAGCCATTACCCGTCCTGTTGTCGAACTTTTTCCAGTTTTGAAATGAAGTCCCACCATCACATTCTCAAGTACAGATAATTCTTTAAACAGTCTAATATTTTGGAAAGTTCGGGCAATGCCCATTCGACAAATTTTATGGGCACTGCGATTCGTTATATCTGCTCCCTTAAAATAAACTTTACCTGATGTAGGAGTATCAAGACCGGTCATGTTATTGAAGAGGGTCGTCTTCCCTGCTCCATTAGGACCGATCAGTCCGGTGATGAGGCCTTCACGAACTTGAAAGTCAACTTGACTTACCGCTACTACACCCCCGTAAGCACGAGTCAATTTGGTAGTCTCAAGCAACATCATACATCTCCTCCTGAGCGGAATAAACGACGAGGAGCACTTCTCTTTTCACGGCCTAAAATACCTTGGGGCCGCCAAATCATCATCACCACCAAAATTAAACCAAACAAAATTTGTTTAAATTGCGGAGGTATCACATTTGAAAGACCAACTAATTGGGGGAAGTAGGATATAAACTGAATAATAAAAGCACCTAGTATTACCGCTTTAAAATTCCCCATGCCCCCTAAAACTACCATACAAAGGACCATGATAGAAACCATGAAGGTAAAGGCTCCTGGGGTAACCGAAAGGATGAATTCAGCCTGTAAGCTCCCGGCAACACCCGCTACGGCAGCGCCAAGGATAAAGGCCCACACCTTATAACGAGTCACATTGATCCCCATTGAAGAGGCCGCAATTTCATCTTCTCGGATAGCTTCAAGAGCGCGTCCTAAGCGCGATTTTGCTAAACGATCAAATAGAAAATAGGCTACTAAAACAAAAATCCAGACAAGTACTAAAAACCCCCACTTTTTATAAGGGCTTATTTGAATTCCAAATAATGAGATCATGGGAATCCGCTGAATACCCATAGGGCCATTGGTAAGACTATCCCAGTTGTTGAGGATGTTACGTACTATTTCACCAAACCCTAAGGTAGCAATGGCTAGATAGTCACCTTTTAAGCGTAGGGTTGGTAATCCAATAAGTAGCCCAAAAAAAGATGAAATAAGGGCCGCCATAGGAACTGTTAACCAGAAGTTCCACCCATAGGTAACACTAAGAATGGCAGTTACGTAACTCCCAATAGCAAAAAAGCCAGCTTGTGTGAGGGACAACAATCCAACATATCCAGTAATAAGGTTTTGCCCAATTGCCATTAGAGCAAAAATAGCAGTATATATTAAAATTAATAGGATAAAGTTAAACATTACACTTTCTCCTTTTCAGCCTTACCTAGTAAACCTTCTGGTTTTACTAATAGGATAATGATAAGGGCAACGAATGCAATAGTATCGCGTAACCCATAAGGAATTCCAAGCAACGCTACACCAAAGGTCTCTAACAATCCGAGCAAAATACCTCCAAGCATAGCTCCAGAAATATTACCAATTCCTCCGACAACTGCCGCTACGAAGGCTTTCAAGCCAGTCATAGTTCCCATAGATGGATACACTTTAATTTCTAAGGCAATCAAAAAGCCAGCTGTTGCAGCTAAAGCTGAACCAATAGCAAAGGTAATTGCAATAATCTTATCCGCTTTGATTCCCATCAATTTAGCTGTATCTTGATCAAGACTAGTCGCCCGCATAGCTTTACCGATTCGTGAACGATCAACAAATAGTTTGAGGGCGACCATCATTACAATAACGACCGCAAGTATTAGTATTTGGTGGGGAGTAATCGAGACTCCTTTAAGATAGATGGGGGAGTTATCAAAAGGATAATCTAATTTTCGAGATTTTGTCCCCCACATCCAAGCGGCCATGTTACTAAGAATAAACGAAACACCAATCGCTGATAACAGGGGGGCAAGTCGCGTAGCCCGGCGCAGTGGTTTATAAGCAATCCGTTCGATTGCCATGCCAAGACCTGCACTAAACAGCATCCCCGCCAGCATTGCTATGAAAAAAGCAATAACTGTCCATGGTCCCATTGTTTGCCCACGAATAGCATCAAATGTAAACAAACCGATGTAGGATCCAACCATGAGTATATCACCATGTGCAAAGTTTATAAATTTCAGAATACCATACACCATCGTGTATCCCAACGCAATAAGCGCATAAATACCACCCAAAGTCAGTCCATTCATGAGGTGTTGGAAAAATTCAGCAATTGATCCCACGATAGGCTCCTTAATAAGGTAGACCTCCGCGACAGACGGAGGTCCACGTGTCATCGTAACCACACAATATCACATGTGTGATCGACGATGCAACAAAAGCAGAACGAAAAGGGGCCTGAGGGCCCCTACAAGTTTATTTAATCTCGATCAGTTCGCCGTCGACGACTGTATACGTCCCGATATATTTGGGGGTTTTCCCCTCAACTTTGTAAACACCTTGGTACGCAACCAAATCGCCGTTTTCAGCAAAATTGACTGTACCTGTTACACCTGGAAAATCTTTGGTCGCTGCAAACGTATCACGAATAGCTTTACGATCAAATTTACCGTTCTTAGCATATACCTTCTCAAGTGTCTCAAAAAGAATATTAGCAGCATCAAAAGCATTAGTAGCAAAAGAATCTGGAGCGAATCCCCACTTGGCAGTATAATCTGCTACAAACTTCTTATAATCACTTGACTCCTTAACCTGTGTTGGTCCTACATAGATGACTCCATCAGTGTAATCACCAGCTAGGTCATAGATTTCAGGGTTAGAGAATCCATCGCTTGACAAGAAAGGAATCTTTATCCCTAACTGGGTAGCTTGCTCAAGAATCTGAGCCATTTCTGCAGTGTAGTTAGGAATGTAGATGGCATCGGGATTAGATGCTCTAATTTTAGTCAACTGGGTTTTGAAATCCTTATCGCCAATTTGAGCTGTCTCTGCAATAGTAACTACACCACCGCGACTTTCAAAACTAGCTTTAGTTCCTTCATATAAACCCTGGCTGTAATCATTTTTAACATAGAGTACACCGAGCTTACGAATTCCAAGTTTTTCGTAGAAATAGTGGCCAGAGACGTCGCCTTGAAGCCCGTCACTAGCAACTGTGCGGAACACATAATTACCAATATCTGTGATATCTTTGTGGGTACCCGATGGGGTTACCATCATAATGCCTTCATTTTGCACACGCTCACCAACTGCAAAAGCAACACCGGTGAATACCGGACCGATTAATGCAACGATTTTGTCGGAACTAGCAAGTTTCTCGATACCAGCAAGACCTTTTTGTGGATCTCCTTCAGAATCCTCGACGATTAATTCGATTTGTATTTTTCCAGCAATTCCACCCTTAGCATTCTTTTGTTCAATGGCTAATAAAGCACCTTTAGAAATGAGATTACCGTAGTTTCCATAGTCGCCGGTCATGGGACCAATAAACCCAAGCTTCACAGAACTCTCTGAAGCTCCCTGTGCGAATATTGGTATGATTGACACAACCAAGATTAATAATGTCGCAATCAATACTTTTTTCATACATTCCTCCTGCATGATTACCATTTCTTCCACTCTACACCTTCCACCTAAGAAGAAGTTTATGTGGCACATAGGTAAAGTTAAAGCAATTATATACATAATTTAGTATAAATATTCAACACTCTATCATCTTAATTAGACAAATTCTTTAAAAATTAACCATATATCGTACTAAAACTAACGATTATCACGCTAAATCATGATGTAGTTCGCTCTTATTTCCTAATCACACTATTCCTCAAACACCAGTAAAATAGCTACAGTAGAACACCTTTACGCACTATCTAATTCACAAAGAACTTCCTAATTACACCTAATATTCCCACCATTTTCTTGCCCCTCTTTATCCTGCAAGATGTTGACGAACTCCCCGCGAATCTCCTATCATCACAATCACTTCGCTCCGATAGCTCAGCTGGATAGAGCACTTCCCTCCTAAGGAAGGGGTCACGCGTTCGAATCGCGTTCGGGGTATAACTAAACCTTGCAGGCTAGAACTTGCAAGGTTTTGTTTATTAGTGGTCACGCATACATCCAAAGAACACATGGCTGTGAAACACTAGATAAACACTTTTTTAAATTCATCTAAATTTTTAAAGCGGCTCTTGAATAAGTTAAAAGTATTAAATTGTATGATTTTATCGTGTTGTAGCCGAGCAACTACTATTCTAGGATGAACTTCTTGAAAGGATGCAAACTCACCGATGGAATCTTTTCGAGATTTGCCCACCCTTTCTATACTTGTTGTAATCTTCACTATCAATAAAGAAATTTTGAGCAAATTTATCAGCCTCTTTTTCATATTCATTCTGAGCTGTTTCATCTTCAATACAAGTTATAAAAGGATCTCTCCCATTAAAATCAACCAGAAGGTGTCCTATTTCATGCATTAAAGCAAACCATGCATGATCATGTGTTTTAAATCTTAAGCTAAGGTAAATTGCAGGATTATTCTTATAACGGGTCAGTGCATCATGAATCACAAGGTAGATACCATATTTATTCAGCCATTTCCTGGCATTCACCAGTGAAGAGTTATCATCATTATTTTTGCAGATGCCCGGTGTTTTGATCCAACAGAAAAATTACCGGCACAGGGAGCAATTTTCAAGTCCCTAAGAAACAAGTACTCGACACTATCACCCTACTTAGAAAAAATTGAGGTAAGTAAATCCTTTATCCTGGCTCCCATACGATCATCTGATTGTGACCCATCCATTATGCATATCTTCATTGTTGACTCCTACGTCAGTAGTATACCTCGACCTTAGAAAAACTTCATGTTAGCGTAGCTCCTCTATATGCAGATATAGAACTTGGAGATACATGTACCACCAGCCAGCAGTGTGGCCAACTATTTTATTTATACTAGGCGATACTAAAGATGCTAAGATAAGGATAGTATGTATCTTAACAAACATAAGAAAGAGGAGGAGATTTTCGTGGAACAAAAACCTATTATTGAGATTTGTGTTGAATCGGTAGAATCCGTTATAGCAGCAGAACAGGGAAAAGCTGATCGGGTTGAGTTATGTAGCGACTTATTTGAAGGAGGACTCACTCCAACGCTGGGGACTCTTCGAATAGCTAAAAAAGTCTCCTCAATCCCTTTATACGTCATGATCCGCCCTCGGGGTGGAGATTTCTGTTATAGCAAAATTGAATTCGACGTCATGAAAGAAAATGCTAGAATCTTTAAAGAAGAAGGAGCCGATGCCTTAGTTGTAGGTATTTTAAGTGAAGACGGAACAATCGATAAAGAACGTATGGAGGAGTTCATTAACATTGCCAGGCCTCTTCCAGTAACTTTCCACAGAGCTTTCGATATGACCAAAGACCCTTATGAATCTTTGGAAACATTAATTACATTAGGCGTAGACCGCGTCCTTAGTAGCGGATTTGAAGCTACAGCTATGGATGGCTTTCGTCTACTCAAAGAATTGGTCAAGATAGCTGGTGAGCGAATTATAATTATGCCAGGGGGAAGAATCTCAGAACGGAGCTTCGATTTCCTGAGAGAACAAATTCAAGCAAAAGAGTACCATATGCCCCTTCCTAGCCTGGTCCCTTCTCGCATGCAATGGCGCCCAAATCATATCTATATGGGAGGAGCTCTACGGAAAAATGAATACCATATAGAACAAACCGACCCGGAAAGGGTCCTCGCTATAACTCAAATACTTACATAACAGACCTTCCACTGTATTTTTGTTTTGAAGTTTATAGAGTGGAAAACAAGCCTTTATTTGCCCAAAATGAGTGAGTTCTGTTCAACTCTCTACCACTAACACGAACTCTAGCTTCGGTGTTCTTTGGAATTATGCATAAAGCCAACTGTATTTCAGTGTGCTCGTTGAAGAGATTGAGAAAAAAGCATCCTCCCCTGTCAAAATAGGGGGTATCTTCTACTTCCAAATCTCTCCACATTGTTCTTCTAGAAAAGAGGTGTCACTCCACCCGATCCTTATGGCTGGTATAGATAGAAAATCCAATCATGGCTAGGAGGGTGAATATATAGGGAAGTGCAAGAATAAAGTCTGTTGGTACATTCCAAGCGCCTTGGGCATAATTAGAAAAGGCATCAGCAAATCCAAATATTAGAGCTGCAAATAATAATCCCACCGGTTTTTTTTGGCCTAGAAAAATCACTACTAAAGCAATCCATCCTTTTCCGCTAGTCATATTCGGCACAAAGGCTCCTAAATTTAACGACAGCACTGCACCACCTAACGCACAAGAAAAACCAGAAATTAAGAAAGCGATAAAGCGGTATCTTTGGGGTCGCATCCCCAGCGACACTAATGTTTTTTCATGTAACCCAGCTGCACGCACTCTAAATCCGAAGGGAGTGCGGTACAGCACCCAAGCAGAGATTAGGACTAAACTCCAACTCAAGTAAACAAACACATTATGTCCTATGAAAATATCACCAAAGATTGGTATTGATTGCAATGCTGGAATTTTTAAGTGAGGTAGTTGCGCAACTTCTTTGAACACAACTACCCCCTTATTCCCAAATAAGTGAAACGACAACACTACCGTCAAACCCGAAGCAAACAAATTAGTCGCTAATCCTGTAATAAATAAATTCGATTTCAAATACAACGTAACGCTACCAAGTATTGCCGACAAAGCCATTGTACAGACAATGCCAAGCAAGATGCCTAAGAAAAGATTACCCGTGTAATGGGCACATACAATCGAGGCAAAGGCTCCTAGGAGCATCAAGCCCTCTAATGCAATATTCAACATACCCGATAATTCAGTAAACAATCCTCCTGTTGCGGCTAATAGTAGAGGAGTCATAATAGCAACAGCACTATGTAAAACGGGAATTGCCACCATGTCAGAGCCCCCTCTTCTTAACACCAATTTGCTGCAACACAGTACTCGTTACTAAAAAGAAAACTACCGATTGCACAATAGAGGCTATTTCAAAAGTTACATCAGAGTGCATCATCGCATTGCGAGCACCCGATTCAATATAGGCAAAAAACAAAGCTGCTGGAATAATTGCAGCGGGGCGATAGCGCGCAATCAAAGCTACAGCTAACCCATTCCATCCCATTCCAACTGAAAAGTCCTTCATACAGGCATAGTAGGTACCAAAAATAGTCATTCCGCCACCTAGCCCAAAAAAAGCACCGCTTAAGAACATCGGCCACACGCGGTACCAACTAGTTCGAATCCCTCCGTATCGAGCAAAACGGGGGTTCAAACCAACCATAATTAGTTCATACCCACTCTTTGTTTTGTAGAGATATAGATGGACAAGAATAATCGCTAAAAGAGCAAATAGAATTCCAATACTAAGATTAGAAGGCTTCAATATATGTAAAAAACGAAAATTTTCAGGAATCTTTTTTGTCGCAATAAGATTTGTCTCAGTGTCCAAAAAAGGACCCGCTATTAAATAATTTACCACCAATACTACCGCATAAGAAACTAAGAATGTCGTGATTAATTCATTGGTATTCCAACGCATCTTTAATACACCTGATAAGCCAGCAATTAACCCACCTACAACAGATCCGAGAAACAACGCGAGGATTACTCCAAAAACTCCCCATTGCGCCAAGAAGAGGGCACTTATTGTAGCTACAAAAGCACCACTATATAACTGCCCCTCACCACCTAAATTAAAACTACCAGCGCGCATCGCAAGGGAGAATCCAAGCCCCCCAAAAATTAGCGGAATGGCCGTATTAAGCATATTTCCAAAATAGTACCTATTCTGTAATGGCCCTAAAAAGAAATAACGTAACGTTCTTAAAGGAGTCTTACTTAACAAAAATGAGAGTATTACAATGACGGCTAGAGCAATTGCAATAATAACAAAGATTCCTAAAGAACCCCGCAAAAAAGTAGAAAAAGGCTGGCGTTTTTTATTCATGCAAAGCTCCCTGCTTTTTCAACCCTAACATATAGGCACCCATCTCTTCTTTTGAAACTTGCCTGATTTCATCTCTTGTTAAAACCGCCACTATTGAACCACGGTAAAAAACTATAACACGATCCGAGGCAGCCAAAATTTCATCAAGATTACTCGAAATTAAGATAACAGCTGCTCCCGCTCCTCTCAATTGTGCTATCCGTTCATAGACAAATCTACTACTAGAGACATCAAGACCCCACGTGGGCTCACTAAAAACTATATAATCACGGTATTGCTCTATTTCACGTGCTAATATTACTTTTTGAATATTACCACCAGATAGAGTCCCGATGGGCATATCGGGCGTCCCTTGCACGCCATACGTCTGCATTAATGTAGTGGTATGCTGCACAATACGCTTATGTTGTAGTACTCCATGTTGGGAAAACTGATTGCGAGCATCCACAATCATATTCTTAGCCACATCAGCTTCGAGGGCACTGCCGGTGTGTAGGCGATCGGCCGGAACATAGGCTAACCCTCGCTGGCGTAAAGCATGGGTATCAAGCTTAGTTATATTGACCCCTTTATGGAAAATCCCCCCACTTGTAATAGGCAAAAACCCACTTAAAACTGATTCTAATTCACCTAACCCATTCCCACCAACACCGGCAAACCCTAAAATCTCACCTGAATAGGCTGTAAACGAAATGGCATTAAGTAAAGGACGCTCTTGATTTTTGCGCACTAGCGAAACTTTATCAAATTGAAGGATGGGCTCTTTCTTTTCACTATAAGGCACTCTTTCAATCTGCAACGAGACACTGCGACCCATCATTGCACGTGAAATTTCTTTTTCATCCACCACTTCAGTGGCAAATTCACCCACCATTTTCCCTTGCCGCATAACAGTCACTCGGTCTGAAATTCTCTTTATTTCATGCAATTTGTGGGTAATTAAAATAAGGGAAGTTCCCCTGGCAACTAAAGCACGTAGCGTAAGAAAAAGAGCATCGATCTCTTGCTCTGTTAATACCGCCGTTGGTTCATCTAATATTAATATATCGACATCGCGGTACAACATTTTAATAATTTCGACTTGTTGTTTTTGCCCAATGGTTAAACTCCCTACTTTCTTGGAAGCTTCTATGGAAAAGTGGTGTTCTTTAATGAGCTTTGAAACTTCTTGCTCTGCTTTTTTTAAATCAAAGGCAACACCATACCGTAGCGGCTCCTTCCCTAACGTAACATTCTGCGCCACGGTAAAATCATCTATCAACATAAAATGTTGATGAACCATGCCAATCCCTAGACGATTAGCTACTAAAGGAGAATCTATTACCGCTTCCTTGCCCATTATAGAGATAGAGCCGGCATCAGGGTGTTCAAGCCCATACAACACTTTCATCAATGTTGTCTTACCAGCCCCATTCTCCCCCGCTAGGCACAAGATCTCACCCTTTTCAAGCGTCAAATCGACACCATCGTTGGCTCGCAATCCTGTTTCACGATAAATTTTGACAATCCCGCGCATTTCTACTGCGTGTCCCATGCTTAGCCTATCCTCTTGCTCATCCTAGATGAACTTTATCACAGTGGTGGAAGGGTGTAAGCAATTTTTCCTGCACGAATATCGTCCATGAATTTTTCAAACTTTTGCCTAATGTCAGCTGGCAAATTCTTTGTATACGAAGGATCATCAAAGAAGAAACCAAGATACCCTTCTTTCGCACCGACGATTGAAGCTTCACCGTAGGCAACATTTCCAGCAAGAACATCAGAGAGAATCTCTTTAACTAACTTTTTTTGTTCCATAGAACCTGAACCGACCACATAACCGGGCGCTGAATCATATTCATTGGTATTGTGAAACACAATATAGGCTCCCTGATTCTGAGCAACTTTAAATAGTCCTTGCGCTGCACCACCAGCAATTGCAGCAAAGACGTCAACTCCAGCCGAGATCATACTCGAGGCTAAGTCAGCTGCTTTATTAGCATCAAACCAATTTCCGATTACTCTAAAATCTACTTCAATAGCAGGATTGACCATCCGTGCCCCCTGTAAGAATCCGGGAAGCATGTGTTTGTTCAACAAGGGATATTCTTGGGCCGCAATAAAACCAATTTTTAAGGCAGCGTTGGCATGTGGCATACTACTCGTAGTTACTAAACCCGCCAAATACCCAAGATAGAGTGATTGTTCAAACTGGTTATATAAATAGGTGCGAATCTGAGGATTCCCCGCCATTTGGGCATCGGTAATCACAAATCTTGCTTTAGGAAATTTGGCCCCAACTCGTTCACATATCTCTGGCAACGACGGATTTGATCCTAAAACAACATCATATTCACCAGTAGCTACTAACGAAGTTAACTGCTCTTCCCATTCAGCCTGGTTAAAACCAGCCTCATAGATTTTTACCGTCACATTCTCGTGTTCAGCTGCAAATTCTTGCGCCCCCTCTCCCATTGCGGTGTAGGGAGGACTGCCTGCCATCACACCCGTAATATAGACGAGAACCGACAACGGCTTTTGCTCACCAGCGATTTGTTCAGCTTTTCCAGCAGCAAAAAGTGACAATGAGACCATCATCACGACTATAACTAGCAAACTCCTCTTTTTCATATTCTTCCCCCTTTTCATGGTTAAGTTATTCTATGGAGACTGTATCACAAGCACGATCTACGCTCCAGTGTCCATGAACTAACCCATTGACTGCTTGTAACATAGCCCCAACCTTGCCATGTTCCCAAATATTTCTCCCGATGGCAATTCCACGACCACCGGCTTCAAGTGAATCGTAAATATCTTGAAATACATCCCTAATTGAGTTTGTCTTTGTACCGCCAAGAATGAGTATAGGAACTGGACATCCGGCTACAACTTCAGCAAAAGAGTCTTTGCTTCCTGTGTAATAAGTCTTAATTACATCAGCCCCTAATTCAGCCCCCATTCGAGCCGCCATTTTTATGGCTTCTCCATTATTAGATGCAAACTTTGCCCCTTGCAATGTCCCCTTAGCCATAACCTCCAACATAACAGGAAGGCCCAACATGTGACAGCGATCAATAGCTAAAGAGGCTTGTTTTATAAATCGACCTTCGTGTTCATGACCAAACTTTACTGTTATAGCGGCAAAGGAGGCACCATAGGCCAGTGCGGTCTCAGGTTCAACAATCAACTCTTCTTCAAACTTACCTCCCAGTACGGTAAAACCTCCCGTTAAACGTAGCACTAAGGCCGGACCTCGGCTCCACTTTTCTAGCGCGGCATCAACACAACCCTTCGTTGTCAGTATTCCATCAACTGAAGCCTCCACGCAAGCTTTAACGATGCTCGTTGGGCTTACAATTCCAGAAATGGGTCCCGCAATGGCCCCATGGTCCATCGCTATGGTCACCGATCGTCCATCCTCTTTATTAAAGAGTGCATTCGTCCGCAAGGTTATTCCTGCATGCATTATTTCGTCCTCCACGTTCCTTTGAGCGCTCTATATGTAGCACGATATTGGTCAAATAATTCATCATAGAGTGGTGCTAGGGCTACATTCGGTTGATAGGTTTGCCCCATCTGAACCAACTCAGAAGCCGCTTCAGCGCGAGTAGCATAATCGCCTAAAGCGGTTCGGGCTAATACCATTGACCCCACCAACTCGGCATCACCAATAAGAGGGACCACAATAGAACGACCGGTCACATCAGCTTTGAGTTGATTAAGAAATTTGCTCTCAGTTGGTCCTCCTGTAGCACGAATAGCGTTAACACTACCTCCCAATTCCTCCATCACCTCAATTACATCACGAATAGCAAAACAGACTCCTTCTGCCACAGCACGAAGTATTTCAGCTCTCCCTGTCGCCAGTGTTAGTCCAGAGAAAATACCTTTGGCATCTGGGTCCCAAATAGGGGCCCGCTCACCACTTAAATAGGGAAGGAATAGCATGCCACCCGATCCAGGCGGGGCTTGCTCCATAATTGCATACATCGTGGCAAAACTAATCTCTTGTAATCCTAATAATTCCTTCGCCCAACCAATCGCTTTCCCCGAGGTCGAAATAATGCCCGAAACATTGAAAAACGGGGCAACTGGATGGAGGTACGTAAGAAGGCGCGTATCATCTAACGGTTTATTTGTACAAAGATTGATACCTTCACTCGTACCCGAACGATTACAGACCATACCTGGCTCTACCACAGCGCAACCCAGAATAGAAACCAAGAAATCGGGGCCACCAGCATACACCAAAATACCTTGAGTTATTCCCAAAGCTTGCGAAGCGAGGGCAGAAACTGTCCCAATTACATCTCCAGGGCGACAAAACGGGGGAAATTTAGCTCTGTCGAGGCCAACTGCATCTAACATTTCATTGGTCCAATACCAGCGTAATGCATCATCGGCATGTAAAATAGTTCGCGCTTCTCCCGTTAATAGATAATTTATATATTCAAAAGAAGAAAGGAAGAATTTGCTTCTCTGATACAACTCTTTCTCATTTCGACAAAGATGCAGTACTTTTGGTAATACAAAACTGGCATCCACAAAATTTCCCACAAGACCTGAAATCTCAGATGCTTCAGCTACTGCCCGCTGATCTAACCATAACCTAGCCATAGCCGATTCGGCATATAACAAGCCTTGTTCCAAAGCAGGTTCAGCAAAAACAGGAACCACAGTAGGCCCATTACCACTGACTACGATAGCCCGAATTTTATTTTGAGTAGAAATTTCCTGACATATAGTTGCAAGAGCATTGGCCCACTGGCGTGGATCAGCCTCTTGTGCTCCTGGAGTCTCACAGATAATGGAGAGGGGAATCTTTACCAATTTTTGCAAAACACCATCAGCATCAAATAAGGCTGCTTTACAAGTGGTGGTTCCCACATCTATCGATAGAACCATTTACTCCTCCATTTTTAACAATACCCGGTATGAAGAACCTGACAGAGCTTCTTCTACTGCTGTAGAGACCTCCTCCAAAGGATATATCTGACTGATCAAATCATCAACCACTATAGTCCGATTTGCGAGAACTCGCGTGGCAGTATAAAAATCATACTCTGAGCGCCCTTCAGAACCGGTTACAACAAATTCATGGCGGTGAATAGTGTTCATATCAAGGGGAAGGGGCGGTTTATTACCATAGGAAGTGTAGATATTCATTACCCCATTTGATGCTAACACTGCCACTGCAACCTCCACTGCACTCATCGACGAAGTAGTAATAATACAACTATCAACTCCCCGCCCTCTTGTTATTTTTTTTATGGTCGCAATACAGGTCTCTGCACTCGAGGCATCAAGCGCAATGGCGCCAAGGCGCTTGGCATCTTCTAAGCGCTTGAGATCTATATCACAAGCTATCACACGAAGGCCCATTGCTAAGGCAACTTTAATATGTAAGATGCCCATCGTCCCGACGCCGCTAATTAAAATAGTATCACCAAGGCTTGCGTTAACAGTTCGCAGTGAGCGAATACAACAAGCCAGTGGTTCTGCAAATGCAACCGACTCTAAGGGAAGATCAGAAGGAACGACCTGTAATTGATCTGGCTTCACCACCATATAATCGGAGAAGGCCCCTAATACGCGTTGCCCCTCTTTAAAGCGGTTTTCACAAAGATTTGAATTGCCAGAAAGACAGGCCGGACAAGCATGACATCGATTAACCAAATCGAGGGCGACGTGGTCATGTACTTGAACTCCTGTAATTACCTCAGAGCCGACAGTTACTACTATCCCACTCGCTTCATGCCCTGGAATGATGGGATAATAGATTTTCCGCTCTCCAGTATAAAGACGTTGCTCCAATGTGCAGATGCCGCAATAAGCAATCTTGACTAAGACTTCATTATCTTTCAAAACTGGAATGCCCTCTTGGCGCACTTCAAAATGTCTCACCTCTGTCAGATAGGCACTGCGCATGGATCCCTCCTTCTCGCTTAAGTTAACGTTTAACGTTAATTTTAACTTAGTTAAGTGTGTAGGGCCCTTTCTCATCTGTCAAGAGAAAACTGCTAGAATCGTTGACTCGACTATGGTACTATAATTTATCAAATGAAATGAGCAAAAAATTGGAAACAAAACAGTATCGAATCGGGGAATTAGCCCGCAAGGCCAATGTAACAACGCGAACCGTCCGCTATTATGAGTCTTTAGGTCTCCTTAAAACTCAAGATCGTAAAAATGGTAGTCAGCGCCATTATACTGATGCCGATCTAGTATACCTTAATCGGATTATCCAATTAAAGAATTATGGTATGTCCCTCGATGAAATAGCAGAAATCATTCGGCTTGGAAATGAAGATGCAACCGGCGAAAAACGCCGGTTAGAACTTCTTAAACACTATCGAAGACTCCTTAGTAAAGAGATTCAACACCTCAATAATGTTAAGGCACTTATTAAAGATTTAAGTTGGCACGTTCAACAATTAGAATCGGTCGACACCGATTTCAAACAATGTCCTGGATCTGCTTGCCCTCGGTGTGAATTTAAAGATCGCTGTGAATTCTATCGGGAATCTGAACAATAAAACTCTAAGTTACAGAAGATCCAATAATTGCTCTA
>JAQVOO010000151.1 GCA_028702575.1 Sphaerochaetaceae bacterium | reverse complement strand
CACTTAGTAAATTATCGTGAAAGATTCACCCTCGCTGGTACATTCTTTCCTGAAGAAGAATTAGTAAAAGTTGCCAACCTCTTGGTAGGGCGTCTCGAAGGGTTTCACTTCGAAGATGAATGGGGCAGCGCCGCTCCAACTGCTTTTGAACTCTACAGTGCCTTCGCTTTCCTCCTATTTTCCTCTAGTGGATGTACATGGGCAGTTATTGAAACCGGATTAGGAGGTCGACTCGATGCCACCAATACCATTGTACCCGAAGCCTCAGTCATTACCCCGATTGAACTAGAACACACCGCTATTTTAGGCAATACGATAGCTTTAATAGCCTCTGAAAAAGCCAAAATTATAAAAGAGGGAGTTCCTGTCTTTATTTCACGCCAGAAGGAGAATGCGCGTAAAGTATTTGTTGAAGAAGCACTCAATAGAGATTCCCGCTTATATGATTTAGAAGCTACCATTGAATCTTTAGCTACCAAAACTCTACCAGAAGGGGAACAGGTTGTTATTACATGGCGCTCAGGAGAACAAACATCACTCTTATTGTCTATGCGGGGACAAGTGCAAGCAGAAAACTGTGCCCTCGCATTATATGTACTTAGAACGCTCAATCTCTATAAAAAAGAGATTACAGAGGCCGCTCTCGCTCAAGCCAAACTAGCGGGGCGAATGGAGTTTTTAGGGAAGAACCCACCCCTTATTATTGATGGCGCCCATACCGTTGAAAGTCTTAGACATCTTCTCAATTCTTTCGTTGAGCTCTACGGAACTAAAGGTAACACTATTATTTATGGAGTGTTGGAAGATAAAGATCATATCCACATGGCCCGGCTATTATTACCCCTCTTTGATTTTGTCATTGTAGCCCGTCCTGGAACATTTAAGAAAAGTGACCCAGAAAAACTCTTTCTTTTATTACAGGAAGAACTACAAGAAATGCGCAATCCACCACAAATCTTTTTAGAAAAAGACCCTGATAAAGCTCTCGAACTTGCCTATTCTCTCACTGAAAAAAATCATGCTATTTTATGTACAGGTTCATTCTATCTGGGCGGAGAAATAACATTAGCGTATCGTAAACGCATTGCCCATAATGTGCTGGAGATAGCTATATGTCCCTAAACTGGCGTGAAATTGCCCTTATTATTTCAGAATTACCATTGGAAGGGAGTCTTATTCAACGCACTCACCAACTAGGATTTCATGCGTTAGTCTTTGAGATGTACCATAATGAAGTTGGATTTTGGGAATTATATATGGAGTTTGGTACTCCGACTGCACGGATGCATCGCCTCAGTGGACCTCCGCGTGAGTCGAGAAAATATAAAACCAAGAAACTGCAACGTTTTATTCAATATTTACGGGCCCATGTTGAAGGCTCACGGGTAGTTACAGTCAGTCAGCTTGCCAATGATCGCCTGGTAGTCCTCAAGTTAACTACGAAGGGAATCATCACTTTTATGATACTTCGTTTTTATAGTGGACCAGGTGCTAATGTCATTATTTGTGATGAACATATGATTATTCAAGAACTCCTATATCGCCGTCCTAAGCGTAATGAAACAGTGGGCAACCCTCTTATGTTACCAGAAGCGCCTCTCTCAAATGCTGATGATGGCACATTTTTGGTACGTGATTATCCGAGGGAAATGAGTTTCAACCAGTTCATTGAACAGACCTACCAACAAGTGCCTACACAAGAAATCGATAATCTCATTACGCAAGTAGAACGTAAAAGAGATGAAGAATTAGCGTTATTACAAAATCAAATACGGCAAACTACAGAGCGTGTAGAGCACTTTAAAGAGTATGAATCATATCGCATCAGCGGTGATTTACTAGCTGCCTCGATTGGCCTTATTGAGCCACACCAAACTTGGGTAGAGGTTCCTGATTACCGTCAAGTTGGTTCGCAGGCTACCATAGCAATAGACCCCTCACTCAGCCCTGGAGAGAATATTGCCTCTTATTATAAAAAATATCAAAAAGGGAAAGCGACTTGGGAGCGCGCCCAGGCCGAATTGGTCGCTCTAAAAAAACGTTTGGAGCAGAAAGAGCAACACTATGCTAAATTATTGACACCATTACCCACAACCGGCAAGCCAGATATGGCAGCGCTAAAAGCATATCTCCATTCGCACCAAACTACTCTTAAAAGCCGATCTGATCCTTATGCAGAAGCTCCTGGATTACGATTTTCTTCGGGCGCATTCACTATTCTAGTCGGACGTAACGCTAAAGAAAATGAGGCCTTGCTCCGACGTTGGTCACGCGGAAATGATTGGTGGATGCACACCCGTGATTCACCTGGAGGATATGTAATTATTAAAACAATTGCTGGAAAGACGATCCCTTTAGAAACACTGCTCGATGCTGGCAACTTGGCCCTCCTCTATTCTAAAGCTAAAGAGTCGGGTAAAGCCGATCTCTATTATACGCAAGTAAAATATCTAAAAAGGCCCAAGGGGGGCAAGAAAGGGTTAGTCATCCCTACCCAAGAAAGAAATATTCGCATACAACTAGACGAAGAGCGAATAAAGCGATTATTTTCAACAGAGGACCTATTACCTGGACAGGAGCCGATTGATGGATAGCATTACGATAGTTCATAGCACTATAAAAGAAAAACCAGTGACTAGCATTTGCATTGGTAGCACCAGTGGTGACTTACCCAAACATTTGATGACAGGTGAAAAAGCGTGTGGTTATATTGTTAAAGACTCGGTTCTTATACCTTGGTACTGGCAATCTATTTCCGACCGCGACGGCCACCGCTTTCTAGTCTTTGACCGTCTGGCCATACTACCGTTCAGTGAAATAAATCGCTCCTTGCGCTCTCGTGCCTTATCCCTACTCCGAGATTTAGCCGTTGCGTTACAAAAAGTCCCTTCAGGTTTTGTGCAACCTACCAATGGGTTTATTGAGACGTGGAGAATCTTTTTCTTGGAAGAGGGTGGATTTTTGTTATTACCTAATTCTCTTTCACAACTTATGCTCTACTCTACCTCGGAAAAGGATCGCTTCCTCCATTTAGGACGCTACTTTAAGCCAAATATAGAACCTCCTTTTGGTTTATGCCATCAATTTACCCAGTTTCTCTATCAAGCCCTAACTGGGTTTGCTCCCTTTGAAGACCCCGATGTACGTGAAGATCAATGGCGCCACGTACCGCTCTCTTTAGGATTTACTTCCCTAGAGGCCTCCAGCGCCAAATGGATTGATCATGTTCTAGCTATGGATAGTAGAACACAACGCATGAATGTATCTGCTGCCTATAGCGCAGAGGAGAACCTCTCTTGGTGGCTAAAAGAAACTGCCAATGTTACTTGGCCAAATTTGGAAGAACCAAAATCTTTAGCTGATTTAGAAAAACAGAACCAAAGTGTTCAAGATTTCAGAACTAACCAAAAAAAACGGGCAGCGCGAAGTAGGTTTTGGAGAAAACGGGGAGCATTAGTAGTGACGATAGTTGTGGGAACTCTCATCCTCTTTGCAGCGGTAGGCCCCATTGTTTATAAACAACTGCAGCCCCCCTACACCGCAGGAATGGCTCCAACTCAAATAATCGAAGAATTTTTCGAAGCACAAAATGATCTCGATCTTCCCAAAATGGAGGCGAGTTTAGCTAGAAGAACTCGAAATCCTTATGAATCAGAAGTTTCTGGTATGTTCGTTAGTACCCGGGTTCGCCAAGCCTATGAGGGTACTGATCTAGCCATCCGTGCTGATACATGGCTGGAACAAGGCAAGCCAGCAATACCTGAGTCTTCTATTATCTATGGTTTAATAAGTTTGGACATTGCCCAAATTGATGAGGTCACCTTCCGTGCCACCTACCACACCCTTTCCCCCACCTTTGAAGAGGAAGCAGAATCTATACCTGAGGTCATGGTAGTTACAGAAATGCTTCATGTAACCGACTTTGTTTTTACTGACGTTAAAGGCTATTGGCAAATAACTGAAATACGTCCAATCGAGGTAACACCTATAAAAACCATCCAGGTGCAAACATATCCCAAAAGAAACCCCTTGGCGCCCCCGGTCCCTATGGGTTAAAGGTATGGCTCTAAGAGTCCCTTAAGGGTAGCAGTATCATCGGGATGGACCCAGTTAACATGAGGCAAGGTTCTGAAAAAGGTCATTTGTCGTTTAGCGTACAAGCGACTATTACGAATAATAAGGTGCATAATATCGGCTTTACCTAAAGTTGGTTCTTTCTGGGCTTTAAAGAATTCACGGTAACCAATCCCCTGCATTCCAGGCCAATCCTCTTGAGCTCCCATCGCCATCAATCGCTCTATCTCTTGTTCCAAGCCCTCTGCAAACATAGCCTCGACCCGTTGTATGATTCGTTCTTCTAGTTCTTTTTTATCGCGTGTTAAACCAATAATAAGAGGGTTCATCCCTTCTCGAGCTTGATTGGGAATTTTGTAACTGGAAAGGGGGCGTCCCGAAGTTTCGTAAACTTCCAAAGCCCGGGTGATCCTATAACTATCGGCGGGATGAATTCGTTTGGCGGAGACGGGATCAACGCTCTGCAACTTTTCATAGCACCAAGGTAAACCATGCTTTTCCACAAGGGCGTTAATGTTAGACCGAACAACTGGATCACTTTTAGGGGAGGTGGGTAACCCAAAGTAAAATTGCTTAAAGTAATAGGCAGTTCCCCCACAGATTATCGGTATATTTCCCTTAGCACGGATTTCAAGACAAGCTTGATCGGCCAGCTTCACAAACTCCCCTACGGAGAATTGTTCCCAAGGGTCTTTTATATCAATGAGGTAGTGAGGTATTTTTTGTTGTACAGCTGGTTCTGGTTTAGCCGAGCCAATATTCATATACCGATAAATTTGCTTAGAATCGGCATTAACAACTGCAAAGTTTTTGGTGAACAACTGGGTGAGGAGTGCTGTTTTACCCACTCCCGTAGGACCGAACAAAAAAATCAGCCGATTACTCCTTGTCGATAACGGTATATTCAACATCCTCCGTCAATACTCTCTCAAGTACCACAGAAACTACCTTCTCGTTGTTATTTTCAATCTCTTGATCCTCATTCGCGGCTACGATATGAGATAAGCTGATGGCAACACACGTCATCTCATATACATTGTTTTCTTTATCGATAAGTACATCTATCGGTATGCTCAAAGTGATTCTCCTTACCTCGGCTATTATTCATCACAACTTAACTATAATAGGATATTATTCATACTTTGCCAAGTAGGTAGCCTCCTCTTGTTATTGTTCAGGGAAAACAGTACCCCCTAAGCTATCTACTGAAACTTAATACCATAAAAAGTTGTTTGTTTTCACCACGATACACTAGCTTCCTTCTAAAATCTTAGATAATGGGATAGGACAAGAGAATAATTGTGAAATCAATACATTTTTTCTT
>JAQVOO010000150.1 GCA_028702575.1 Sphaerochaetaceae bacterium | reverse complement strand
CTCTGGCGCGATCTCTTCATTTTTAACCATGATGGTTTCAATTGTTGGAGCTTCGGTTGCTCTGAATAAACCTAATGTTGCAAACTTGGCCTGCGGATATCCTCCTTCAATTGGGTAGTCTTCGGTTAAAGCATAACCAAGACCCATAACCACCCCTCCCTCTACTTGGCCTTCAAGTGCTGTTGGGTTGACCACAGTGCCCACATCAACTGCAGCTGTCACTTTGGTGACTTTACCTTGTTCATCAAGCTCAACTACTTGTGCTGAGTAGCTATAGGCTATATGGCTTTTAGGATTGGGTTTGGTTGAGCCCATTGGATCGGTAATTGCGGTAAATTCATCATAAAATTCACATCCCTCCAATGTACTAAGACTTTCTGAATTATCTAAGGCGTGTTTCAATTGGAGTGCAACGCGGCGGATAGCTTCTCCGGTAATTACAGTTTGTCTTGAGGCGGTGCTGGTTCCTGCATCGGGGGTCCGTTTTGTATCGGCTGGTTCACACACGATTTTTCTTGGATCTATGTTGACAGTCTCGCATACTATTTGGGTGGCAACGGTAGCTAGTCCCTGACCCACACAAGCTGCTGAGGTCCGAATATGGACAATCCCATCTTCAATAGGGAGGGTACAACGGCCAGTATCCGGAACGCCCACACCAAATCCACTATTTTTAAAAGCACATGCAATTCCTGTTCGTCCGTTAATCTCAAATGCACTCTTGACCCCTAGAAGGCACTTGTCGAGGGCGGTATTAGGATCAGCAATTTGCCCATTCGGTAAGATTTGTCCGGGGCGAATTGCATTTAAGTAACGTATGTCCCAAGGGGATATCCCAACTTTTTCTGCTAATAAATTTAAATTATTCTCCATTGCAAAGCAGCTTTGAGTTACACCAAAGCCTCTAAAAGCACCTCCTGGCACATTGTTGGTGTATACTGCCTTTCCGATGATCTCAACATTTTGATAATTGTATGGTCCGGCAGCATGGGTGCAGGCTCGCTGCAATACTGGCCCACCGAGAGATGCGTATGCGCCGGTATCGGCGATGAGAACGGCCTGCATGCCAGTTAAATATCCTTTTTCGTCGCAAGCGGTGGTGAATTCCATCTCCATTGCATGCCTTTTAGGATGGATGTTAATGCTTTCTTGGCGGGAGAGTCTTACTTTTACTGGACGCTGAGTATGCCAAGCCATCAGAGATGCATGATGTTGTACACTCATATCTTCTTTGCCACCGAACCCTCCACCAACCAGCTTTGACTGACAGTGGATTTTATCTTTTGGCAGACGTAACATACGGGCGATTTCCCGTTGCTCATCATAAACCGATTGACTTGCCGTATAGACTAATAAGCCCCCATCACCTTCGGGCAGGGCGATTGCACATTCGGTCTCCATAAAAGCATGTTCCGTAAAAGGGGTACTATATTTCTTAGTTACCACATGGGGTGAGTTTGCAATAGCAGATTTTGCGTCTCCCCGTAGTAATTTTTCGACGGTAAGAATATTTCCATTACTATGTATTTTTGCGGCTCCTTCAGCTAGAGCCTGCTTAGTTGTAGTAATTGGTTCTAACACCGTGTAATCGACTTCAATAAGGTTGAGGATCTCTTCTAAACTCTCTTGTTTTGTGGAAGCAACTAAGGCTAAGGCATCGCCAATATAACGTGTAGTACTTCCGGCGCTTATGAGTACATCCCAATCGTTAACTAGATGTCCTATTTTATTTTGCGGTACATCATTGGCAAGAAGAATCTTGACGACATCTGGGTGTTCCAAAGCTTTTGTTATGTTTATCGTATTCACGAGAGCTCGTGGATAGGCACTACGGAGGGCTTTTGCAAAAATCATCCCTTCAATAACCACATCGTCAACATAAAGTCCTTTGCCCACTACTTTTTCAAAAGCATCGACACGTTGGAAACGTTGCGATAACCGTCCATCCCTTTGTATATCTGGAATGTCGTGATTAGAGCGGAAAAAATCTGCGGCCATGAGGATGGCATCCTCTATTTTTACATATCCAGTGCACCGGCAAATATTGCCTCGAATGGCCTTTTTAACATCAAAGCGAGTAGGAAAAGCATTTACATCTAATAGGGCCTTAGCAGACATAATCATGCCAGGGGTGCAAAAACCACATTGTACCGCACCAGCTTCGGCAAAGCAGTAGCTGTAGACAGCTTGTTCGCGTTCACTTAATCCTTCTATCGTGATAATAGACTTACCTTCTAGGCTGCTTAAGGGTGTCAGGCAGGATTTAGTAGCCTTCCCATCTATTATGACAGTACATGTCCCACAGGTACCTTCGCTACAGCCATCTTTTGTCCCTTTTAATCCTAAATCTTCGCGCAGAAATGGTAATAATTTTTTATTAGTTACAGTCTCAATACGGTTCCCGTTTACAAAGAAGGTATACATGGCCCCCCCATTAGCAAAATCTTTTACGTGGCATCAAGTATTTAAACTTAGAACGTACGAAACAATCTAAGACTCAATGCGCTAGTAAAATTCAATGATTAGCCGCTTAGTGCCTGCATCTCTGAGCAATACAGAGTTTTACCTTCGGATACCGGCTCTTGCAGTTTCGATGCAACTGACTGTGATACCATCATTATTTTAATTTTAACTTGCCCCAACCATTTGTCAATGTTTTTCTAGGAAAGTGTTGCGAACGGGTGCCAGGTACGTCGTGATTGTATGCTGTTTTTAAATATAAGGTGAAAGATACTCTGTCTTTGCCACTCTTGCTTTCTCCTAGAATAGGGGTGAAAATGGGTTGAGGAGGATTTTATGAAGCAACTATCTTTAGAGAAAAAAGATATTTATAATCGGTATCTGGCTGCGCATCATCTCTATCCTCGCTTGGATCAAAATGACATTTTAACAGCATGCCAAACAGTAGGGCTACAAGATTATTTCTTTGCATCTTTGGAGGTTTTTTTAGCGGCGCGCGTTGCTGATATTGCACAAGAAGATGTAAAGCAATTGTGGAAAGAGCAAAAATTGATGCGGACAGTAGGGTTGGAGGATAAAGTTAAAATTATAGCGACAAAGATGTGGGGTGTTTTTAATGGTTCTTTAGCTTTTCGCAATAGGACGGAATTAGAGCACATGCTAGGACCGATTGAAGAGCTCATCGCTCTTCTAGGGATCGACATCTTCAATATTTATAAATTGCTTATTAAAACTACTACAAGTAGTCTAAAAAATAAGAGACGTTCTAAAAAATATTTATATGAATCGCTTTCCCAAGCCGTCCTGAGCGAATTAACAGCTTCACAGCGTGAAATTTGGTATTGGCCTTCTTCCATAGCTGAAGGACAAACTTTAGGAGATTCTATTATTGATATGTTGTTACCTACTGTCGGTTTTGCTGTACCCATTGTTTTAGAAAAATTACCAGGAAGACCTGATTATCAATTTACTCTAGCCAATACTTTTCAGGAACCTAATACAGCTGAATTGGTAAAGCAGTTTGTACACGCCTACGGACCAACCAATGCAGAAGAATTTGCCACATGGGCTGGTATAACTATTAGTCATGCTCAACGCTTATGGCTTGAATTACCCCAAGACGAATTGGTCTTGGTCAATTATGGAGAGAACACAGGGTATGTATTAGCAAAAGATTGTCATGAAATTTCTCATGCGCCAATAGCAGAGGGAGTACGATTTATTGGGCCCTACGATCCTCTTTTACACATACCGCAACGGAATTTATTAGTCAGCGGGAAGACGCTTTTTACCTATTTCTTCCGTGCTGAAAATCGACCAGGGATGGTCTTATACGATGGCAAAGTTGTCGCTGGGTGGCATTTTAAAAGTAAGAAAAGAACTTTTTCAATCCTTATTGAAGATATTGGAGATTCGTTTGGAAGAATTGCGACAGATGAATTAACCGCTGCAATCGCCCACCTTGGTCGAGTCTTGGGGATGGAAAATGAAGGCTTCTCGCATGTAGGCGTGTAGCAAGTTCTTATTTCTCTGGTAAGCCTCCAGACAGCCTCGCTAAATATTCTGATTTCCTTAAAACCAATGTAGCATAAATTTTTCAAAAAATAGGATAAGGACTTGTCGCTATCAGTTTATAGGGCAGTTAACTAATTAGATAAACAACCTACAACAAAGTTGTCAATTTTCTTCTTTCTCTATCGAGCCAGGTCGTAGATTGCGTGCATTGGCCACACCACAGGCTAGACCTATCTTGACTGCCTTATAAAAGGAGTCCCCGTTGGTTAAGCTATAAGCTATTCCCGCCGTAACTGCATCACCACAACCGATTGTGTTGACAGCTTTTACCTGTTCAATTGGGATTTCTGAGAAACCAGTATCATCTTGAAGCCAAACGGCATAAGCTCCTCGAGTTAACAAAATTGCAGTTCCATACTGGGTATGTAACTGTTCCAATTTTCGTTGAATTTTCCCCCGTATATCCGAGGAATCTTCTTGTTCGAGGACCATAAGTCCCGGGATAAAGGTAGTTGCGAATTCACTTAGATTTGGTTTAACAAGATCGACACCGAAGGTAAGACTGTCAACCAAGTCAGACCCTTTTACATCTAAAATTACCCGTTTACCAGCCTCTTTGGCCTCTTTTACAAAATCAGGATAGAGGCTAGGCGAATAACCAGAGGTTCGAGTTCCTGAGATAACAACAGTTGCTACTTCCTTTAACGCCTCGGTAAATAATGCTCGAATCTTTTTGTCGGTACCACTGGAAACAGCGATAGGCTCTTCCACTAGTTCTGTCGTGGTTTCTTTATTTGCATGAATAATGGTTGTGCAGGTTCTAATTGGGCTTTGAGAATCGGTCCAGAAAACCTCAATGCCATCAGCTTTGACCATGTGTATAAATTCGTCCATGCGGGAGCCTCCGACATGAGTGATATGGATTGGTTTGCCACCTAATTGGGCTATAATGCGCGCAACATTGACCCCTTTTCCCGATGCATCAAAGCGGTAATGTCGGCTCCGATTCACTTCACCCTCTAAGAAATTTTCGAACACCATAGTCCGTTGAAAGGTAGGATTAAGACATACGACGAGAATTTTTTCCATAATTATTCCTCTATCAGATAGGAAAGGTGGAGATTTGTTCGTTCTATTTCCAATTTTCTCATAGAAACCCCAGCTTGCTCAAACATGCGCATAGAAGCTGTAACACTATCTGTCCCTTCATATTTATTGGAGAGATAGACTACCTCTTTAATGCCTGATTGGATTATTGCTTTTGCACATTCATTACAGGGAAAAAGGGCAACATAGATGCTACACTCTTTCAGGTCTCGTGAAATACTGTTAAGTATGGCATTTAATTCAGCATGGCAAACATAGGGGTACTTTGTTTCCAGATAGGCCCCCTCACGAGCCCATGGTAAGGCGTCATCATTACACCCAAAAGGAAATCCAT
>JAQVOO010000149.1 GCA_028702575.1 Sphaerochaetaceae bacterium | reverse complement strand
CTTCTTCGGCAAAGCCCATCTCTTCATAGGTACTGGCCAATCTTAAGTAATTGTGTGCAGAAGAGCGCATAAGCTGTTTCCATTGGGTTGGCTCTTTTTGCTCAAGACTAATTTCATAGGCTATACCTAAGTCTAATAGATCAATCTTCTGACTCTCCTCTAACCATAAGCGAACGTCCTCACCCAACTTTCTTAACAAAATGGATTTTAATAACCGACTTTTCATATCATGCCAATTTCGAACGAGAGCCTGTTCGACATGCTCTAGCGCTTGTCGATAATCCTGACGACGTGATTCAAGACAAGCCACTCGATAAAATCCCGCATTTTGCATCTCTGCAGACCATGTTGCTTTGTAAAATTTGGGGTAGGCTTGTTCATATTTTCCTTGCATCCATAAAGAGAGCCCACAATTATAAAGAGCTTCTGAATTATAAGGGTTAGGATTCTTCCATTGTAATTTAGTTATAGCCCGATCAAAATATTTCTGACTCTCTTCAAATCGACCTTGGCGATAGAGGTGAAGCCCGTACCCATTATTTAAGCGAATATCTGAAGGATCGCGCCGTAGTCCTTCCAGAAAATAATCAACTGGATCATAACTGGCGTGACGGTATTGAATAAGGTGCATCGCAGCTAAGTAGAGCTCTTCAGTGGTCTTTAGCTTATTGGGCTCTAAAAGTGCCTCAGCAGGTTTCGGCACTGGTTTAAGCTCCGTTTCTACTGCTTCATAGGTAAGTAAAAGCTCCCCTTGCGCCGATGTAACAGTGATAACAGTACCGAAAAAAGGGTGTTCCCAGGGAACTGTTATCTCCCAAGCACGCTCGGGACTTAAATCGGCAACATGTGAAAAGAGAATTTGATCTTGGAGAGTGATTTGGATTTTAGCTTGATTAAAAACAGTAGTCGCATACACAACGATTTTTACTGTATGATTAACTCTTTCATAGCGTAAAGCAATATCTTTGGTCGCCTGACTAACTCTTCCCACCTGCTTGTAAGGCATAAAATATTGGGTGAACGTCTTCTCCTCTTGGGGTTTAAGCCAAGTAAAGTCAGGTTGATTATCGGTAAAAACCCCAGTCATCATTTCAATATAGGGACCATCTTCATCAGTTAAGTTGCGATCCCAGCTCTGACCAAAATCACCATTCCCCCAAGTCCACTGCTTTTTTCCAGGAGAAATATGGTGGTTGGCAACATGCAGTAATCCGGCATGCAGAGATTCATCATAGCTACCTATAAAGTCATAATTGGACTGATAAGCCATGTAGGAAGTTGGGACTTGGATATTTTTGTAGCGCGAAATATCAATACCAGCCGAATAATCAAATTTATAATATTCGCCTGTAGCAATTGGGAATGTACTGACCGCCCGTTTACCATGGTCCATTACCGCATAGACATCAGGGGGGAAAACAGAGTAGGTATAATCGTTGACTGCTACTGCTGGATTCGCCCACCATAAAAAGGTCTGTGGAATAGCGGTACCATTATAGAGCTGACCACGAACTTCGATATAGGCGGTCTCGGGATAGAGGGTAAACCCAGCCATCCCTTTCGTGCCATACATAATATCGGTTTCACCTACCCAGAGAGTTTTTGAGCCATCGTCGTGGACCTCAATACTATATTCCACGGGCATAAAAGTTGAAGGTCTATGGTGCTGCGGCCAGTTGAACTCAATACCTCCTGAAATCCACGGCCCAGCTAATCCCACCAAAGCAGGTTTAATTACTCGATTATAATAAACAAACTCATACCCGTTGGTTTTATCGAGTGCGCGTTGAATTCTTCCTCCCAAGCTGGGTAAAACCATTACTTTTAGATAGCTATTTTCTAAAAATACCGCATTGTATTCTTTGAGTTGTTTCTCGTCAGAAATTGTTTCGGTAACGGGGAGTGGGTACACTCGACCTGAACTGCCTTGATAAACTCGCCGTTCCAGAAACATTGGATTCAAGTCACCTTCGCCAACTTCATAAGTGGGAATGGAAACAACCTCCTCCCAAATGTAAACATCAGTTTGGTTCAATGTTTTCATGACAAGCCTCCTCATTGGACTATCTTCCTTTAGTATAAATCCTTTATACCCAATTGGTAGGGGGTTATCTTGCAAAATTATGGATAATATTACACTTTCATGGTATTTTAAAAATATGACAAGCCAACAGAAAAAAGAAGGTTTCCTTGGTGAACGACTCATTGTTATCCCTTTCGATCTGGTTGAACCCTATGTAGAACATCCTTTGATTAAAAGACTCTACCCGACCGATGCTGGCTATTTTCCCAGTGCATCACACCACTATAGGGATCGCCAAGAGGGCGAATCTGAATATATTTTACTCTATTGTACGGCAGGCTTGGGGTTTATTTCTCTCCCTGAGATGCGCATCAAATTATATCCAGGAGAAGTTTTTTGTATACCTAAAGGGATGCGCCACACTTACTACGCTGATGAGGATGATCCGTGGAGTATTCTCTGGTTTCACTTCAAAGGAACTGATTTTGCTTTATACCCTCTTGATGATTGTCAAGTTATTTACCTTAAACATCCTAAGGAGCAAGAACGACTTCAGGCCTTGTTCATCCATCTCTTTGATGCTTTAGAAGGCTCTTACACCCTCGGAAACTTTGTACATGCTTCTCAACTACTTTCTGCGATATTATCAGGAATATATTTTAAGGAAAAAACGCATACTGCAAATGCCGCTAACTATGCTTTCACCAAAGCTATTCGCTATCTCTATGCAAATTTACATCGGACTATCACTTTGCATGATCTAACCCAACACTTGATGCTCTCAAAAAGCTATATCCATACCTTATTCCAAAAGCACACCCAACAGGCTCCTATTGAATATTTCATTCATCTAAAAATGGAACAAGCTTGTCGTTATTTACACATGACCGACCTCCAAGTTCAGGAGATTGCTCAAAAATTGGGTTATAATGATGTCTGTTATTTCTCCCGTGCTTTCAAACAGTCAAAAGGGGTGTCTCCTCGTACTTATCGTAATCGAAGAGAGTCTGTAGGGATATTCAAAAACCTCAAACCAAATATCTAGGATTTATCCTCATCTTTTCTCGATTATGTAGCTTGACGATTAGAGGTCCTAATGATATTATATACAAAAGCGATCTGTTCAATAACGAACAATTATTACCTATACAGAGAGATAAAAGTATGGAAACACAAGATCCTAATGAATTGATTGAAACCTATTTTAAAGTACAAAGATTTCACTTCCTTGCTGAACAATGCCTTAATCTTGTAAAAAAATCGATAGCTGAACTTTTGCGCCCACACAAAATTAATCATTCACAATACTTGATTCTACTGATGCTCAGTTATGCTGAACATGCCGGTTCAGATGTCATCGCTACTGAATTATCATTTGTTCTTGGCCTAGAACGTCACTCTATCAGTGCCCTTTTAGACAAGCTCGACTCCCGTGGATTTATCAACCGTAAAAGAAGTAATGAAGACCGCCGAGTAGTTCATCTCTCCATGACAGAAAAAGGGAAAGAATTGACCAAGTCTATACAATCTAAAACAGTTGGAAGAATTGCCGTAATGCCAGAGGATTCTGCAAGCGACTTTACCCAAGTCTATGATTTTCTTTTCCTTCTCAGAGAGACCATTGCCACAAAAAATGACATAAACGTTACCCCATACAAAGATGCCTACGAGAAATTAATCCTGCGCGGCCAGAATATATTCCAAAAGAGCGATGCCTTCAAAGAAAACTCTGCTTTACAGAACGATCAAACTCCCCAAGCCTGAAATAGGCGGATTATATTAGAGTTGCAATACTGTTCAAGCTTGTCCTCTGTAAAACTTTTCGCCGCTAGCTCACTAATTAAACCTTTGGTATCCTCTAGACCTCGATAGTCATCAAGATATCCTGGAGCACCATTGACATCAGTGCAATATCCAACCTGGCCCCAACTGAGAAAGTCGATGGTTTGTAAAATTATATCCACTAACTCTTCCTGATTTGCCAGTCCCACTTTTCCAAACCGACAAGGCCAAATACCAAGCAGACCTCCGTTATCCCGGAAGTGGTGGGCTGCCTCATCACCCATGAACCGCTTCGAGCCGTAGCTCATCCGCAGGCCACCATGGGAACAAAGTAGAGGTTTTTTAGCAATCTTGCACGCATCTATAATCATCGCATCCGATCCATGGGCTATGTCTATAACCATCCCAATATCTTGAGCATGGGTTATCAATTCAGCACCAAACTTGGAAAGACCCGTCGCTAATTTTGGACCAGAGCCATCCAAATGAAAGCCAATTGACCCAAATTGATTGTCACTATAATGGACAGGAGCTAAAACTCTGACTCCCAGATTGTACAGTCGATCAACCATCTCCAGATTATCGATAAAATCTCCCCCTTCGACACCGAGAAAGATTGCTGTCTTTCCTGAGTCCCAGACCAGATTCAGTTCATTGGTTGTTGTAGCTACTTTTAGACTTTGTGCATTGCTCTTCTCTAATATCTGCTCTAATTGCTGCTCCACCATACTAAAGGAATTGGTTCCAAGCCCAAATGAATTAGGGTCCCCAACTGCACAAACTACAGACGCATCGACTCCATGTTTATAAAAGTCGCCAAGAGGTACATCCTGGGGCAACCCATTAGTTCCAGAAGCTTTTAATAGCCCTTCCTGATGTCCATGAAGATCAAAAACTTTCATCGCTTAACTCCTTCTTTAATCTCAATTGTAGTTGAAATAGGCTTGCTTTTATTGACCTTATAACCCTCTTTTTTACTCAGGATGTGGAGACCTAAGAAAATCATCAACATGCCAATTATCATAGACACACTTACAAGTTCTCCCATGAAGATAATACCAAGCGCTGAGGCTACAAGGGGAGTCACATACTCAGCTTGGGATGCCCGTGAAGGACCATATTGGGCAATAATCTGGGCTTGTAGCAGGATTGTCGCTACAGTTCCAGCTATCGCCGCATACCCTAGGCTCAGCCAACCAACCCAAGTCACCCTTGAAATATCCATACTATCTGTTACCCAAGCAATCACTGTAAGAAGGAGAGCTGCCACTAAAGATCGAATCAAAGAAACAACTAAGATACTCTCTTTATGCAGGTATTTTTTCAGCATGATAATCCCAATAGCACTTCCCGTGATCCCGGCAGTGACCAACAAGTACCCCCTCATATCTGGTTCTGCCAACTTAAGACCGGTCTCCCCCATTGCTATCAATAAAACTGCACCCCCCAATCCAATAAAAGATCCTAACAACCTTCTTCTGGTTATTTTCTCTTCTTTAATGAAGAGCGAGGCAAACAACAATGTAATAATCGGTGTCACCGTTAACAACATCGAAGAGGACGGGATCACACATGGGGGAATGCCAAGCCCCCTTTTTACCTTGACATCCAGAGCCATAGCGCAAAATC
>JAQVOO010000148.1 GCA_028702575.1 Sphaerochaetaceae bacterium | reverse complement strand
GATGGCATAAATGATGCTCCCGTCTTAGCCCGCGCCGATATTGGCATTTCAATGGGATCTATGGGGTCGGATGCCGCCATTGAAGCTTCAGATATTGTTATTATGCAAGATGACGTATCACGCATTCCGTTTGCTATTATGAGTTCGAAACGAACGCTTGCGATTGTTAAACAAAATATCATTTTTGCGCTGGCAGTCAAAGTTATAATTATGGCTCTTGGAGCGCTTGGTTTTGCTTCCATGTGGATGGCCGTCTTTGCCGATACAGGAGTAGCCCTCTTAGCAATATTAAATGCCTTGCGGGCAATGAAGCAAATTAAAACTAAGCATCTTTAATCGTTATCAATTTTATGGTATTATCAAATCCTCGGAAAAAAAGACAAGGATTTGAATAAATGGATGACACCTGTATACGAAATATTGGAATTATGGCTCACATTGATGCTGGTAAGACTACTGCTACCGAGCGCATTCTTTTCTACACAGGGGAGAATCATCGCATTGGGGAGGTCGATGACGGCGAAGCTTCCATGGATTTCCTGGAGCAAGAGCAAGATCGGGGTATTACCATCTCTTCAGCAGCAACTACCTGCTATTGGAAAGAGCACAAGATTAATATTATTGACACCCCGGGACACGTCGACTTCACCGCCGAGGTAGAACGTTCATTACGAGTGTTAGATGGAGCTGTTGCTGTTATTTGTGGCGTAAGCGGAGTTGAACCACAAACAGAAACAGTGTGGCGCCAAGCTGATAATTATAAAGTCCCTCGAATCATTTTTGTAAATAAAATGGATCGTCTTGGAGCTGATTTTTACCAAGTGATTGAAGATCTGGAAAACAAATTTCGTATTAACGCCGTCCCTCTCTACTTACCGGTCGGCGCCGAATCTTCTTTTAATGGCATTATCGATCTTCTCGCTAACCAATGGATTACATTTGAAGAGACCGATTATGGCAGTAGTATGTCGAACCATCCAGTGCCAGAAAAATTACAAAAATTAAGTGCCGAATGGCATGAAAAGCTCATTGATGCAGTAGCTTCCTATTCAGATGAAATAACTGAATTATATTTCTCTGGTGAAGATATCCCACGAGAACTTATTATAAAGACCTTACGAAAAGCGACGATTAGCCGCAAAATTGTGCCTGTTTTTGTCGGAGCTGCCTTAAAAAATATTGGAATCCAACCTTTGCTCGATGGTATAGTTGATCTCCTTCCCTCGCCACTTGACACACTACCCATGAAGGGTGTTTCGGTAAAACATGGGACAGAAATGGAAATCAAGCATGACCCTAATGGTCCTCCATTGGCCCTGATCTTTAAAATTAACCATGATCGCGAAGCTGGTTCGCTCTCGTTTATCCGAGTCTATTCGGGAGTAATTAAAAAAGGAACTTCAATTTTTAATATAACCAAGAAAAAACGGGAACGAGTTAATCGATTGTTTCGCATGCATGCCAATAAACCTGAGGTAGTTGACCAACTAGCTGCTGGTGATATTGGGGTCGTCATAGGTTTTAAACATGCCCAAACCGGAGATACTATCGGAAGTGAAGGAGTGCAAATCCTTTTAGAGGAGATGAACTTTCCTGAACCTGTGATCTCGGTTGCAATAGAACCCAAAACATTGAGTGATCAAGCCAAACTTAAAGATGCCCTCGAAATTCTCATGAAAGAAGATCCCACTTTTACCTGGAAAGAAAATACCGATACGGGGCAATTAATTATTTCAGGCATGGGAGAATTACACTTAGATGTTCTTGTTACCCGCCTCACTAAAGAGATGAAAGTTGATGCTCGTGTCGGTCAACCACAAGTTACCTATCGCGAGTCAATTCTCCAGCAAATTACAAAAACTGAACAATTTAGCAAAATACTGGCCGGTCGCGAAAATGCAGCGACGGTGACTCTTACTATAAAACCACTGCCAACTGGTAGCGGAGTTAAATTCTCATCCAAGGTACCACCCAAAACTATGCCAAACGAGATGTTTGAGGCGGTAAAAAGGGGAATCGATAACTCAATTCGCTCCGGAATTCGCTTTGGCTATGAAGTCGTCGATGTGGAGACTATTTTAGAATCAGTGGTTTATAGTGAACTGACTGCTTCCACCTTTGCCTTTGAAGCTGCTTCAGCGCTCTGTTTTGAAGCAGCTTGTCGAGAAGCAGATCCAATCTTGCTCGAACCAATTATGAAGGTTGATATTATTGTTCCTTCCCAATATGTCGGAGAGGTAATGGGAAGCCTCACGGCGCGGGGAGGACTAATTAATAGTTTACAAAGCAGAACAAGTGCAGATCATGTAATGGCTCAGGCTCCTCTGTCACATTTATTCGGTTATTCAACGGTATTACGCTCCTCTACCCAAGGGAGAGGGACTTTTACCATGGAATTTTCCCATTTTGCCCAAAAAGCATAATCGAATTCAATTATTAGTTTGACAGATTGCCTTTATCCATTTACCATGTTCTTTGAGTATTAACCGATGCTCTCTATAGGAGGACATATGAGCGTATCCACTACTGATTTAAGGAACGTAGCCATCGTAGGCCACAACGGCACCGGGAAAACCTCATTATTGGAACAGATCCTGTTTCAATGTGGTGTAATTTCCCGGCCTGAATTAATTGATTCAGGTAAAACCACGAGCGACTATACTGAAGAAGAAATAGCTAAACTTATTTCTATTCATGCCGCAATGGCACACGTTTCCTACGAAGGGAAATCCCTTACCTTTATTGACACTCCAGGTACAGCTGACTTCATTGGTGAAGTTATCAGCGCTTTTCGTTCCTGTGAAGCCGCCCTCGTGACCGTCGACGCGCGAGTTGGAGCTCAAATTGAGACCATAAAGTTGTGGAAGAAAATGAATGACCGCAACAAACCCCGTGCCGTTTTCATAAACAAGGTCGATCGTGATCGTGCCGATTTCTTTGAGGCGTTTAGTCACCTTAAAGAGCAGTTACCGGCCACCTACGTACCCATCACGATTCCTATGGGCTCAGGTGAAGATTTTAAGGGTGTAATTAATCTTATCGATAAAAAAGCTCATTTTTATAGTGCTGGTGGTAAAGAGACCATCGGTGATATTCCAAGTGAATACGAGGAACTCGTTGAAGAATATAATTTGATGCTCATAGAGAGTGCTGCCGAGGGTGCAGACGATCTCATCGAAAAATACTTCGATGCTGGAACCTTAGAACCCGATGAAATCCGACATGGTTTACGTGAAGGACTTAACGATAATCGTATCGTTCCCGTTTTCGCGGGTAGCGCAATCTTAGGTTCGGGAATTATAAGTCTACTTACTTTTATTCGAAACAACTTTCCCTCTCCGAGCGGTAAAATTGATTATATCCTTAAAGATGGAGAAGAAGCGACCATTGCGATCGATCCTGAAGGCGCTCCGGCTGCGTATGTATTTAAAACTACGATTGATCAGTTTTCTGGTAAACTGGCCAATATTAAAGTTGTGCAAGGAAAGATTGCTGGAGACACTGAACTGTTAAACCCGGTATTGGGAAAAAAAGAACGACCTGGAAAAGTGTACCGGATGGTTGGTAAAAAGCTAATTGAGGTTGACTCACTGATCGCAGGCGATATTGGAGTCATTGCGAAAAGTAATATTACTTATACCAATGCCTCTCTGGTAACTGGTGATGCGGGATTTGAATTTTTACCATTGCGTTTCCCCTCCCCTATTTATTCCTTGGCAATTCAAGCTGGTGATAAGAAATCTGAAGATAAAATGAATGAGACTCTCTCACGAATTACCGAAGAGGACTTAACCTTCCAAAGAACTTACAATGAAGAGACCAAAGAATCTATTGTCAGTGGCATGGGTGAACTTCATATCACCATGATCTTAGATCGAATCAGAGAAAAGCAGAAAATAACCATTAATACTAAACTACCAAGAATAGCTTATCGTGAAACCATTAGTAAAAAATCTGGGATTGTCGATTATGCCCATAAAAAACAATCTGGAGGGCATGGACAATACGGTAAGGTCCTAATTGAAATCGAACCATTAGAACGGGGAGAATTCTACTCCTTTACCAACGCAATTAAAGGTGGATCAGTCTCAAAAGGGTATATGCCGGGAATTGAAAAAGGCCTACAGGATGCTATGAGTGAAGGCTATTTAGCTGGTTATCCCCTAGTAGACATTGGTATTACCATAGTTGATGGAAAAGAACACCCAGTTGACTCATCTGAAATGGCCTTTAGATTGGCAGCCAAAGGAGCTATGAAACTAGCTATTGGAAAAGCTGGCCCTCTCTTGCTTGAACCTTTTATGAGACTTGCTGTCTACGTAGAAGACCAATATCTGGGTGATGTCCTCAGTGACTTAAGTGGTAAAAGGGGACGAGTACAAGGCCAAGAAGATATGGGCGGCGGTATTCAGGTGATACGGGCCGAAGTTCCCCAATCTGAGATGCTCAACTACGCTATTGATCTAAAATCGATGAGCAGTGGTACTGGATCATTTGAAATTGAGTTTGACCACTATGAAACAATCAGCGGAAGGATTGCCGAAGATGTTATTAAGGCCGCTAAACTCGCCGCTGAAGAAGAATAAGGTAGATAGTCTACTACGCAAAGCCGGGATTACTCCCGGCTTTTTTCAACCCAAACTTCATTAATGATATGCCGTTTATGCAATCCTTTTTCTTCAAAATTGGTTGTTGGTCGCCAAGAATGGGGCGGTGAAAATCCATTGTGGGGATTATATAACGTGGGGATAGTAGCAAACACTTCGAGCATTTGATCTGCATACTCTTGCCAATCAGTAACACAGTAGATATAACCACCGGCAACTAGTTTTTCAGCTAATAGTTGTGCAAATTCTTTTTGGATTAACCGTCTTTTGTGGTGTTTCTTTTTTGGCCACGGATCGGGGAAAAAGATATGAAAACCTAATACACTAGATTGACTAATCATAGTTTGTAGCACTTCAACAGCATCAAAACGGATCAAACGGATATTTTGGATCTCATTACGCCCCACATTGGCCAACAGTTTGGTAAATCCATTAATAAAGACCTCAATGGCGAGAAAATTAGTGAGTGGCATCTGTGAGGCAATACGCTGGGTACTGTGTCCCATACCAAACCCAATCTCGATGATAACTGGATTAGTATTACCAAATACTTGCTCAAAATCGAGAACTTCTGGCCCAAAAGGGATCACATATTTATCTGAATAAAGCTCTAAAGCCTCTTTTTGATAGGGGGCTAAACGAGAGCGCCGTAAGACAAAACTCTTCACACTCCGCCTACCATCTTCAGCTTTACTCTCCACGCGGGGTAATATTAAGGCCATGTCAATCTCCCTTAAGCTAATCTTTGGAGTGTTTCAAGAATAAACAATGATTTATCTTTTAACGAAACAGCATCTGTACGTAGCGTAATCACATTCATCCGCCTTTGGTCAATCCCTA
>JAQVOO010000147.1 GCA_028702575.1 Sphaerochaetaceae bacterium | reverse complement strand
AGGTTACCAGGATGGGTATCGACACCGGTAAAACTGCCACTAATTATAGCGAAATTCTCTTGAATCGCCTTGGCTTCAGTAATACCCGCCGTACCAAAGGCATGTTCACCAAATGCGGTAGCATAGATAGCAATTGTCCCGGTAAAGGGTTTACATGGACTTAAAGTATAGAGATTCATTCCCGCAGTACGAGCCTCGGCACAGGCGGTTGAAGCTAGCATCGTTCGATCTAACTTTCTTGTTATGAAATCTCTTTTTTCAGCACAATCACCTACAGCGACAATATCCGTTGAGCAAGGTAACACCCGCATATATTCACAGGTTCTAATAAATCCAAATTCATTTAACTCAATGCCAGCCTTTGCAGCTATGTCTGTATTTGGTACATATCCCATAGATAGCACTACTGCATCGGCATCAATCGTTTCTCCTGTTGAAAGGACTACTTTGGTAACTTTTCCTTTTTCTCCCTTGATTTCGGCAACGCCTTTGCCTGTTATTAGATTAACGCCTCGTTCACGTAGATGTTCTTCAGCTATTTTACCAAATTCTTCGTCGAAAGCTTTGCTCAAAACCGTATTTTCAATTTCAACTAACGTCACTGCAAAATCTTTTTTGTTTAATTCATCAGAAACTTCCACTCCTATAAAACCAGCTCCAATGACCACTATCCGTTTTACAGTAGTAAGCTTGGCCAGCATGTCATCGAGATAGACCTTGTTTTTGGGGATCGTGAAAACATTTTCGAGCTCGGCACCTTTCAACCAGGGCGGAAGCGTCGGTATTGAGCCCAAAGCAAGAATTAATTTCTCATATTGGTAGGTTTCTCCACTTGCAGTGTGGCAAGTGCGCTCATCTACTTCGATGTCGACAACCTCATCAATGATGATCTCTACACCAACACTAGTTAACAACTTGTCTGGTAGAATATCTTTTTCACTACTACTGAGCGTTCCGAAAAGATAGGGAATACCACAAGGGATTAAGACTTGGGCCTCCTTACGAATTAACACCACCTCTTTTTCTGGATAGGTAGATTTGGTTGTAATTGCCGACTGTAAACCAGAAGCACCACCACCAACTACCACGACATCAACTTTTCTCATCATATTTCTCCTTATGAAACATCCAATGAAAATTGGAATAGATTACTCGGTATAACTACGGGTCTACTTTGCAAAGCAGACAACCCTCTTTTGCTAGTGAATGACAAAGAGAAGAGTTTATTTGTGGTATGTTACTTAAATCGAGGAGGCCTTGTGCCATCTCCTGTAGGAAATCCCTGTTTACCCGATAATGCATAAAATAACCGCGCTTAGTGCCGGTAACTATGCCGGCCTCTTTTAATATTTTAAGATGTTGAGAAACAGCTGCCTCAGAGATCATCAACTTTCTAGCTAGACCTCCAACACAATAATCGCGAACTAATAACATTTTGATTATGGTATACCGTCTTTGGTCTGACAAAGGCTTTAAGGTTTCAAATAATTCTGGAATAGGGCACCTCTTTATTTAAGTATCTACTTAATTAGAATAACACAGACGAATTTGCCCAACAAGGAAAAACGGATAAAAATAAACGGAAAGTAGCATCTGGATACATGAAAGCGGCTGTAATTAATTACCGGGAGGGTTTTTCTACTTTGAGTGTTCTGAGAGAGGTTGTTTAAGTACAATTATGAAAATTATCTACCATAAGAGAGAAACTAGATAAATGCAACAAATCTATCCTTTTTTGTAGCATTGTTGCATTTTAGGACTAGTTTAGTGGTGATTTTCTTTTCTAAGCAGAGATAGAGCAGGTGTTTTTATGTTTTTGCAACAAATTTACACTTTTCTATCCAGTATTGTTGCATTTTATGTATATTTTAGGTGTTATTGTCTTACTTGAACTAAAAAAGAGCCCTCTTTTTTATATTTATGCAACAAATCTACATATTTTTAGGCAAAACTGTTGCGTTTTATGCCTGTTTTCGATACTGTGGCCTTATGTAAATGAAATAGAGGGGGCTTTCTCATGAAACGAGTAGCCATACTGATGGGTAGCGAACGGGACTTGCCTGTCATGGAAAAGGCCTGCACCGTCCTCAAAGAGTTGTCCATACCGTTTGACGTCCATGTGCTTTCGGCACATCGGACTCCTTCTCAAACAGCCACTTTTGCTCGTGATGCCGCCAAGAATGGCTATGCCGTACTCATAGCTGGAGCAGGTATGGCCGCCCACCTCGGTGGAGTTCTTGCTTCCCATACACTACTTCCCGTTATCGCAGTACCCCTTTCAGCCACCCTTGGGGGAATGGATGCGTTGCTTTCTTGCGTACAGATGCCAACAGGCATACCTGTTGCAACTGTCGCCATCGATGGTAGTGCTAATGCGGCACTGCTAGCAGCTCAGATCCTAGCCTTAAGCAACGAACAATTAGCAAAGCAACTAGCTAAACGGCGCAAGCAGGGTGAAGAGATAGCCATGGATACCAATGAGAGAATTAAGCGAAGTTTTACTCTGTAGAGCTTTTTAGTGATTGAGGAGGCTATGATGGAAAAGAGGGTACAGCTGTATGAAGGTAAGGCAAAGAAAGTCTATGCAACAGATGATAAGAATATCTACATTGTCTCTTACAAAGACGATGCTACTGCATTCAATGGACTGAAAAAAGGTACGATCGTAGGTAAGGGAGCTATTAATAACAAAGTAAGCAATCATCTCATGGGCCTTTTAGAAAAAGAAGGCATTCCTACCCATGTTGTCCAAGAACTCAATGATCGAGAAACAGCCGTCAAGGCCGTAACGATTGTTCCTCTTGAGGTGATTATCCGCAATATAGCCGCTGGCTCTTTAGCAAAACGTCTCGGTCTCGAGGAAGGATTGAAGCTTCCCTCCACCGTGTTGGAGTTCTGTTATAAACGGGATGACCTGGGTGACCCACTGGTCAACGAATCTCACATCAAAGCGTTGAATTTGGCTAGTGAAAGTGAACTACTGCAAATTAAAGCCTACAGCCTCAAGATCAACACTATTCTGGGTGCCTATCTGTTGCCTCTCGGCATTGAACTTGTTGACTTTAAGCTAGAGTTTGGAAAAACTGCAGATGGAACTATCATCCTTGCCGATGAGATTTCTCCAGATACCTGCAGGTTCTGGGATACGAGTACCCATGAAAAACTCGATAAGGATCGATTTAGAAGAGATCTTGGAAAAGTAGAAGATGCCTATAATGAGATCCTTTCACGTTTGATGGGAGGAGCTTGATGAGTGGTCTCCATGAGGAGTGCGGCATCTTTGGCATCTACTCCAAACAGGAGGAAGATGTCGCTTCACTCTCCTATTATGCACTCTATGCCCTACAACATCGGGGGCAGGAGGGGTGTGGTATTGCCTTAAATGAAGGGAAAAGTATTAGTATCTTCAAAGACAAAGGTGTGGTCAAAGATGTATTTAATGCTGATTCACTCCCTTCCAACCCAGAGTGTCGGATGGCCATTGCCCATGTCAGGTATGGAACAACCGAAGTCGATTCTCGGACAAAGATTCAACCTTTAGTCATTACCCACCAGAAAGGAAGCATGGCTATAGCCCATAACGGCAACCTTACCAATGACAGCGAACTGCGCCAAGAATTAGAACTTTCCGGCTCCATCTTCCACACTACCAGTGATACTGAAGTCATTGCTTACATCATCACACGGAACCGCCTATGCTCTTCAAACATCGAAAGTGCAATAGAGAAGACTATGGGCGAAATCAAGGGAGCTTATTCCCTCGTGGTGATGTCATCTTCCAAACTTATAGCAGTTAGAGATCCTTGGGGATTCAGACCCCTGTGTATTGGTAAACTAGGAGATGGGTATGTATTTGCTTCTGAGACCTGTGCCCTTGATGCAGTCAATGCCCAGTTTGTGAGGGATGTGGAACCTGGGGAGATTGTTGTGGTCGACTCCAATCAGGCCAAAGAAGCTTCTCTAGTTAGCATTAAGACTTTCTGTAACACCCAAATCTCCGCTTTGTGTGTATTTGAGTTGATCTACTTTGCCCGTCCAGATAGCGTCATCGACACTATTTCGATCCACCAAGCTCGTTTGAGAGCAGGAGCCTTCCTTGCCTTGGAACACCCGGCCCAGGCCGACGTGGTCATCGGAGTTCCCGACAGTGGCATCGATGCTGCCATTGGCTACTCCCGTCAGTCGGGTATTCCCTATGGCATTGGTTTTATCAAAAATAAATATATCGGGAGAACCTTTATTCAACCCGGCCAAAGTGCCAGGGAAGATCATGTACGCATTAAACTCAACCCTATAGCTGCTACAGTGAAGGGCAAGCGGGTCGTTCTTATTGATGACTCTATTGTCAGAGGTACTACTAGCCAGCGCATTGTGCGGTTGTTGCGAGAAGCGGGGGCAAAAGAGGTCCATCTTAGATCTGCAGCTCCCAAATTTCTTTATCCTTGTTATTTTGGGACAGACATCCACTCTTCAAAGGACTTGTTTGCCTACAAACATGATGATGCCACTATGAAGCAGCTCCTTGATGTTGATTCTTTGGGGTTTCTTAGTAGCGAGAATGTGACGAAGCTTTCGGACCACCCGGGGCCCAGCTTCTGTACAGCCTGCTTCACAGGAGTCTATCCTTGTCCTATTCCAAAGAATTCTGAAAATGACCAGCATGTGCTTCCGTTTAAAGGAGAAAATCGTGATGAAAACTGACATCCAGAATGAGAGCTATCGCGCTAGCGGAGTGGACATCACGAGTGGCTATCGCGCTGTGGCCCTCATGAAAAACCATGTAGCCAAGACCCTCACTCCAGGAGTCCGCTCCGACCTCGGTGGATTTGGAGGACTGTTTGAACTAGATATTGTTGAAACACCCCACCCTCTCTTGGTTTGTGGTACCGATGGAGTAGGCACCAAGCTCAAGATTGCATTTCTCTTGGATAAGCATGATACGGTAGGGATCGACTGTGTTGCTATGTGTGTTAATGACGTTATCTGCTGTGGTGCTCAACCGCAAATTTTTCTTGATTATATCGCCTTGGGAAAGCTCGTGCCAGAAAAGGTCGAGCAGATTGTCAAGGGTGTGAGCTTAGGCTGTATTGAAGCCGGTTGTGCCCTAATTGGCGGCGAGACGGCAGAGATGCCGGGATTTTATTCCATCGACGAATATGATCTAGCGGGCTTTACCGTTGCTGTAGTGGACAAAACAAACGTATTTGACAATACAGCCATAGTAGAAGGGGATCTCCTTGTTGCCTTGCCTTCTTCAGGCGTCCATTCTAATGGATTCTCTCTAGTTCGGAAGGTCTTTCAACTTGACAGTGATAAAACGCGCCTCTTTCAGTATGAACCCTCATTGGGGTGTACGCTTGGGGAAGCCCTACTTGAACCAACCACAATCTATGTGCGACCGTTGCTAGCCCTCGCCAAAAAAGTTACCGTAAAGGCTGCCGCTCATATAACAGGAGGGG
>JAQVOO010000146.1:2238-5465 GCA_028702575.1 Sphaerochaetaceae bacterium | reverse complement strand
AGCCCATATTCTTCTTACCAATCTCCATACCAGAATTTGCAAACTTTGCAACAGCTGCAATTGGTGTAGCCTTTGAAGCCTGCCCACCAGTATTGGAGTACACTTCGGTATCTAACACAAGAATGTTAACATTCTTACCAGAAGCAATTACATGGTCGACGCCTCCAAAACCAATATCATAAGCCCAACCGTCTCCACCAAAGATCCACACATACTTTTCACTCAGATAATCTTTCAACTCAACAATCGTGCGTAGAGCCGCTTTTGCTTCATCATTTTTGGCGCTCTTTACGGCCTCATCTAACAAAGCTTGAGTCTCTTTCTGGGCAGTAATGGAATCCTCGGTCATGTCACTCCACAACTCAATATTTTTGTTGAGGGCCTTAGTCAAAGCCTCAGTTGTACCAATTGCAAGTAATCGGTCAATATTCGCTTTTAACTGACGGCGATTAGCCTCAACAGCTAGCCGCATACCAAGACCATATTCAGCATTATCTTCAAACAGAGAATTGCCCCATGCTGGTCCACGCCCATCACGACGCTGTGCATACGGAATAGTTGGGAACGTGCCTCCATAAATAGAGGAACAACCCGTGGCATTGGCCACAATCATCCGCTCACCACAAATCTGGGAAACCAATTTAACATAGGGAGTTTCGCCACAACCAGCACAAGCACCAGAAAATTCAAATAGTGGCTTTTTAAATTGCATCCCCTTGACTGTATTAATAGAAATACCATCAGTGACATCATCAGGAAGTGCATCAAAGAATTCAGCGAATTTAGTCTCGCCTGCTTCTCTTTCAACATTAATCGGACTAAATTTGAGTGATTTCTCTTTAGTAGGACAGGTTTCAATACAGACACCACAGCCCTGACAATCTTCAGGATAGACCTGAATCTTGAATTGTAGCTCACGGTCATTCTTAGTACTCGACTTAAGTGTAGTAAATCCTTCTGGAGCACCTTCTAAATCTTTTGGATCAATTTGCTTTGCCCGAATGGCAGCATGCGGACATGACTGCACACACTGGTTACACTGAATACAATTTTCACTGATCCAGTGAGGAATAAAAGGAGCAACCCCACGCTTTTCCAACCGAGCAGTGTTTGTTGGTAACGTACCATCAAACGACATCTTTGAAACAGGAATATCATTTCCTTTCAGATGCATAATCGGCTCGATAATATCTTTCGCAAAATCACTGGCATCATCGCCAATCAACTTTTTGGGAACATAAGCCTTATCAACTTTCGCAGGTACCTTAACTGCTTCTAAAGCAGCAGATGCACCATCAACAGCGGCCCAGTTCATTTTAACGATATCTTCACCCTTGCGACCAAAGGTTTTTTGAATTGCGTTTTTAATTAAAGTAATCGCCTCTTCTTCTGGGAAAATACCAGATATCTTAAAGAATGCAGCTTGCATGACGGTATTAATCCTAGTTCCAAGACCCACGCTATCGGCAATCTTCAGAGCATCGATGTTATAAAACTTAATCTTTTTATCAATAATCTGCTGTTGTTCACTTGCAGTTAAATGCTCGAAAACTTCCTGAGTTGGAATTTGAGAATTCAATAAGAATACGCCACCCTCTTTCAGAGGACTGAGCATATCATATCGACCGAGATAGGCTGGATTATGGCAAGCCACAAAATCTGCTCTATCGATTAACCAGGGCATATTCACCGAACTCTTTCCAAAACGTAAGTGGCTAATCGTAATACCACCCGACTTCTTGGAGTCATAGGAGAAATATGCTTGAGCATTCATATCGGTATTACCACCGATAATTTTAATCGAATCTTTGTTGGCACCAACGGTTCCATCGGAACCGAGTCCCCAGAACATACAGGAAACAACATCTTTCGGTGAAACATTTATCTTTTCATTAACAGGAATACTTAAATTGGTTACATCATCGTTGATACCAACGGTGAAGTTATGCCAATTACCACCATTTAGATGATCAAAGACTGCTTTAGCATGGCTAGGTGTGAAATCTTTACTAGAAAGACCATAACGACCACCAATAACTGAAATGTCACCACGCCCCATTTGTGAAAGAGCTGTCACCACATCGAGATACAGAGGTTCGCCAATTGAACCAGGTTCTTTTGTCCTATCCAATACGGCAATCTTTTTAACTGACTGGGGAATAGCTGCTACAAAATCTTTGGCTGAGAAGGGACGGTAGAGACGAATTTTCAGTATTCCAACCTTTTCGTCTTTCGCATTCAAATAATTAGTCGTCCATTCAAACGTATCTAAAGCACTACCCATTGCAATAACAAGGCGTTCGGCATCGGGCGCTCCGACGTAATCAAATAGATGGTACTGTCTTCCGGTTATAGTAGCTACTTTATCCATGTATTCCTGCACAATAGCTGGAACTGCATCGTAATATTTATTTACGGTTTCACGGCCTTGAAAGAAAACGTCTTCGTTTTGCGCCGCCACTTTGAGGAACGGCTTTTCGGGGCGCATGGCCCGATTACGGAATTGTTCAATGTATTTGACTTCCATCAAACTCTTCATATCCTCATAGGAAATCTCTTCCACCTTCTGAACTTCATGGGAAGTCCTAAATCCGTCAAAGAAGGAGAGGAAAGGAACTTGCGATTTCAGAGTAGCTAGATGAGCAACTAAAGCAAGATCCATAGTTTCTTGGATGCTACTGGCAGCAGTCATGGCATACCCAGTATTACGACACGACATAACGTCTGAGTGGTCACCAAAAATAGAGAGAGATTGGGCAGCTAACGAACGAGCCGAAACATGAAAAACCGTCGGAAGCATTTCACCGGCAATTTTATGCATATTGGGAATCATTAGTAACAGACCCTGACTAGCAGTAAATGTTGTGGTGAGAGCTCCTGCAGAAAGAGCTCCATGCACTGCACCAGCAGCACCAGCTTCAGATTGCATTTCCATAATATCTACTTGCTCACCAAATATATTTACTCTTCCAGTACTCGCCCAGGAATCGGCATACTCTCCCATCGGTGATGAAGGGGTGATAGGATAAATTGCAGCAACATCGCTGAACGCATATGCTACATGTGCGGCCGCACTATTCCCATCAATAGTAACCATTTTCTTGTTACTCATTTTGACACTCCATATTGAAATTATATTTACCTGTGACCATAAAAGACCACAACCATTTACACATACCTATACCCCGAAAAAACTCAGAGTATCTTTCAGCTAACTATACAGCAAA
>JAQVOO010000146.1:0-2138 GCA_028702575.1 Sphaerochaetaceae bacterium | reverse complement strand
GGACTAGGCATGCGGAGAATAAGACTAATTAACCGTCCTAACCCTTCTGCGTCGGCGGAGACATCAGAGCCAACTTTTGCCACATTAATAAATACTTCAAAAGGTTCTCCATAAGGACCACCATCAGAATTCACGGTGATATAGGCAGTCCCAATCGGGGTAGCTTTGCGGTATGTTGTTCCATGGAGCACAGTAGAGCGAATTCTGGCTTTGGGCTTTTCAACAAAATCCTTGAGCTCTTGGCCCTCCGTCTCTTGTGATTTAGCAATAAGGACTTGCGTATCACGCGATCCATCGCGATAGGTAGTTCCCCCTTTACAGCCTAGATCATAGAGCAGCTCATACAAATCTCCCGTCTGCTCCACAGTATAATCTGAGGGAGTATTACCCGTTTTAGAAATACTAGAATCGACCCAACGTTGAATTGCAGCTTGCACCCTAACATGACCTTCAGGTGCTAAATCCATGGCCGATACAAAATAGTCGGGCTTTTCTTCCCCTGGATTGGCCTTTACCCATTCATCATATACTGCCACGCGTTCAATATTTGAACCCATTCTTCCAACACGTTCCCATTCCCAAAAATAGTAAGGTTCTATACCAGTGCTGGTCCCTACCATGGTACCAGTGGTCCCCGTAGGAGCCTGCGTTAGCAAGGTCACATTTCGTATACCTTTCTTGGCAATAGTATTTCGAACTTCTTCGGGTAGTTGCTGCATAAACCCACTTTTCAAGAATTTTTCAGCATCAAACATGGGAAATGAACCTTTTTCTTCTGCCAAATCTGCACTAGCCATATAGGCCTCTACACAAATAAACTTGTAAAGTTCATCAATAAACTCAATCGATTTATCACTTCCATAAGCTAACTTTAGCTTAATGAGCATATCAGCGAGCCCCATGGTCCCAAGCCCAACGCGCCGTTCAGACATCTGCCTGTCACGATTTTCTTCATAGAAATAGGGAGTGTCATCAATTACATTATCGAGAAAACGGATAGCACCACGTACCGTCCTACCCAAATCATCCCATAAAACTTTGTTTTTATAGACAAATTGAGAAAGATTAATCGACCCAAGGTTGCACACACCCCATGGAGGTAACCCTTGTTCGCCACAAGGATTGGTGCATTGAATACTATTATAATAGTAAGAGTTGGACATCTTGTTATAGCGGTCTACAAAAAAGACTCCCGGTTCAGCTGAAGCCCAAGCACTTTCAATAATTGCTTGCCAAATCTCCTTAGCTTTGATTGTCTGGTAAGGAATAACTCGCTTTCCTAAAGCCTGCCAATGTTCCAACACCCCATCCCACAATTCATTATATTCAGGATCACTAGTATCGGGAAAATAGGTTGTCCAATCTTTATCAGCACGAACAGCTTCCATGAACTCATCGGAAATGCCAACACTAATATTGGCATTTACAATCTTATCCATTTCTCGTTTACTATTGATAAAATCCATAATGTCAGGATGCCAAATATTAAGAACAAGCATCAGAGCTCCGCGTCGAGAACCACCTTGCTCAATTAAACCAGTGACAAAACTAAAAAGGGCTCCCCATGAAACGGAACCACTTGAACGCCCATTAACCCCTTTTACGTATGCATGACGTGGTCGTAGAGACGAAAGATTGAGTCCCACCCCACCACCACGAGACATAATCTCGGTCATCTGCCCTAACGAAGTAATAATACCCCCACGGCTATCTTTTGGTGAAGGAATTACATAACAATTAAAATAGGTTAAGTTTTGATCTGTCCCAGCACCGGTTAAAATTCGTCCACCCGGTACAAATTTCCAATCTTGTAAAAGCCACCTAAACTCTTTTTCCCATTGAGCTTGTTTTTCCGGCTTTTCAGGACCAGCAATCCCCTTCGCTACACGAGCTAACATCTCTGATGGATCGATTTCAATGGGTTTATCTACATTTTCACGAGAAGTCTTAACTTCAACACCATCTTCAAGTAAAACAGTTACCTCGTCTCCAGAAATTGAAACAATATTCCCTATTTCCCGTTGGCCAGTCTGGTGGTTGCTCACAGCTACCACGAGATCGCCTACTTTAACGGTATCTTTCTTCCCATCCTTTTGTGCATAACGGTCAAGGAAAATTTTACGCCCAAGAGGTGAGAG
>JAQVOO010000145.1 GCA_028702575.1 Sphaerochaetaceae bacterium | reverse complement strand
AGTACCATTGTGCCAAATCATCGTGCTTATGATCACCAACAAAGTTCGGGCCGACCCCTCTTGTCACACCCATGCTGGCCATACCAAGTCCACAAATTTCATCATGTTGGATAACCGAATACGAGAGTACGCCGGGACCCTTAAACTTTTCTTCATACCGAAGACACTCTGAGACCGGACAGAAGTGAGGTAATGCCATTCTTGCAAAGTCTAATTTAGCGGCTTCCTCTTCAATAAGATCGACCGTAATTTCCAACCACTCTAAACCTTCTGTTGCATAGAACGCAAATCTTTCAGAATCGTACAAAGGAACAAACAAAGCATTCTCGTTAATGTTGTATGAAGTTGATTCCGTTGCAATATAGCCCTTCCCTTTAGTAAAAAAGAAAATTTGGCTCTTTTCACCCTTTTTATAGGTTTCAAGCTCTACATGATGACCTTTATCCAATTCACACTGGTAGGTGTTGATCCGTGGAAAAGCCCCTTCCAAGCGGATTGTTTTAGCAAATCCATCTTTCTTTTGGCTTGAGAGGTCTACCCTCTTTTGAAACTTAAGAACACTCATTCTAAATCCTCCTGATTAATCTTGTATTTGAAAATTGTTTTCAAATTTATTCAGTTTCCTCATATTGGACTACTTTATTCTCTTTGTCAAGCTACACATTTAACTTAATTTGAACATAAATTTTGTTTTAATCTAATTTTGGTTGCTCTGCTCCTTTAGCCATAGTGATGCTAACCCCTAGTCTTGAGATGCTTCACGACAGATAATATCTCAAAGTATGCACTCGGGCTTTCCACCCTCATTTTAGTAGTTAACTTGTTGTCGCAACTCTACGCATTGACCAATCTTTACCTTATCAATCGCTATTTAAAAATCGAAGCTAGGGCAACTATCCGAGTTGGCTCTCTTAACCAATTACTTCTCATTCAAGCCATCAGCAAAACTGTGGTGTTAGAAGGTTAACTTCCCTTTTCCAAGTTAGCGCAGATAGGAGATGTACAAGAATCTTTATAGCACAACAATTTAGATCAAAAATCGAGTACACAATATTAAACCCCTCTTACTCATTAAAACTTAGACGACTATGTCTGGTATATTTTACCTTAAATAGATGCGAAAATTTTCATGGATAGAGACAACCATAACTATGATTTTGTCGAACTCCCTCCCTTGAGTTGTTCTAGGGAGCATCATTACCATATCAGATTATAAAAGACTGTAAGTAGGCATAACTAAAAAGGGGAAGTAAAACAGGTAAAAAGTGTTCAACGTTCTAAGGAAAAATGTTGCAAAACCAAATGCTTACAGATAGTTTGTCTTGGAGTTAGAGAAAATTCTTCTTACAGAAGAGTTGTTCCTACTGCTTCTTCATAAAGAGCGAGGATATTTTCCATTGGAGTATCGAGCTGCACTAAATTTGCTGGGCAGAGGATATAACCCCCATCTCTATTACAGTAATCTATAATTGCCCGCACCTCACGATGCACATCTTCAACGGAGCCAAAAGGTAGTAATTCTTGAATAGAAATTCCTCCATGAATAGTAACTTTATCGCCATATTCATCTTTGAATTTGAACAAATCCATGCATTCTGGTTGGATTGGATTAATAATTTCAAACCCAGTGTCGATTAATTCAGGTATTATCATATCGAGACAACCATCGCTATGAAAGAACAAATATATGTCAGGGTTTTCTTTCTTAAAAGCTGCGATCATATCGTCCAAACAAGGCCGAATGAACTGGCGCCAGCAATCGAGAGAGAAAAGCAAGCTAGTTTGAGAAGCAATGTCACCAACAATGCCCAGAATATCAACTCCAGCACGAATTAAACGTAATCCCATCTCTTTAGCATAGCTAGCACATTTCCACATCAGGCGGCTACAAAATTCCGGATCAATCAACATATCACAGAGTGTATTTTCCAAGCCTCGCATCTGCCAAGCGTGTTTGAAGGGGTTGTCAATATAGCCTTTAATGGCAAATTCTCCATAAGTTTGGATTTGTTCTACTTTAGTTCGAATTGATGCTTGTGATTCTACTATTTCGATAGAAGGCCAGGTATAGGCATCAAAATCGTCATTGTCATGATAAGGACCACTCACCCATTCAGTGTACAATCCATCTTCCCCATTGCGACGAATAGTACCCCATAGATCTTCAAAGGTTCCATCTTCGTGGAAGATGAAACGTCCACCAGTTAATTCAACAGCGTCTCCTAAGACACCGTTAGTTCTATCTTCAAATTCGGGATCAAAATAGACGGGCTCTACAGTACGTAAATCAGCATGGATAAATTGATATAATCCCTCATCGGTTTCAACACCGACAAACTTTTTAAAAAGCTCCTTTACATCATCACGAAACCAATAATCAATGGCAACCCGATCGGGTTGTCTATGGTTTAAAGTGGCTAAAACTCTCTCTTTGCTCGTCATCCTTTTTATCCTTTAATTCCTGTCATGGCTACACCTTCCATCACATAAGTTCTAGCCAATAAAAACAAGAGAAAGACTGGAGCCATAGCAACTACACAACCTGCCATAACCATACCCCAATCAATGTAATATTGGTTCTGCAAATAAGTTAATCCAATTTCAAGTACATACATACGCTGTTTGGAAACAACGATTAAAGGCCAAAGATAATCGCTCCAGGCAATTAAAAAGAGTAATAAAGATAGGACTGAAATTGAAGATGTCTGCAGTGGAACAATGATTTTAACAAAGGTATTTATATTTGTTGACCCATCAATACGAGCCGCTTCAATCAATTCGTTGGGTAATGATTCCATATTTTGTTTCATATAGAAAATTCCAAAACTACTAATAATACTAGGCAAAATGATTCCTAAGTAGGTATTGGTTAATTTCAGCGACGAAACTGTTTGGTATAAGGGTACAACATAAGCCTCCTCTGGAATCATAATGGTAGCCAATATAGCCCAGAACAAAAGTTTCTTACCAGGAAAATTGAATTTTGCCAAAACATAACCGAGCGTAATCGAGCCACCAACTGCGATTATGGTAATTAAAACTGAGATGTACACACTATTAAAAAAATAGCGAGGGAAAAATTTATCGTGGAAGATTTTATTATAATTTTTAAAAAACCAACTACCGGGTAAAATTTTCGGAGGAATACTATGGGTCTCTTCCAAAGTTTTAAGCGAAGTAATTATCATCCATAAAAATGGAAACAGGCAAATTAATACCAACAGTATGAACAAAAGCATGCCAAGAGCACTGAATAAGTCATTGTTTCCATGTATTAGCTTATTACGTTTCATTCTTAGCGCTCCTTGGTAATAATCATCTGAATTCGCGTCAATAACATGACCAACACTAGAAGGATCACTGAAGCTGCTGAGGCTAAACCTATTTGACGTAAGAGGAATCCTGTCTGGTAAATGTAATACACCATAGTGTAGAAAACCTCACCCGAACTCTGACTACCAGTCGTAAGGACCACAGCTGGGGTAAATACTTTAATAAATTTTATAATTTCCACCACAAGAACGAACAAAGTTACCGGCTTTAGTTGCGGAAAGGTAATTGCCCAGAATTTATGCCATTTTCCTGCTCCGTCAATTGAGGCAGATTCGTAAAGTTCATGAGGGATCGCTTTTAGCCCTACTAAGAATATCATCATATTATAACCAATTTCTTTCCAGGTCGAAATAATGACAACTGCCCACTTAGTTAAAGCTGGGTTATTAAGCCAATTCCCTTTGGGCATCCCTGCCAAAGTGGCCAGATAATTGAGAAGGCCAAAATTGTAATCAAAAATATATTTCCAAATTAAGGTAGCTGGAACCATCGAGATAACTACAGGAAGGAAAAGGATAGCTTGTCCAAAGCGAATCAACCGATTTTGCTTAGAGTTAACAATTGAGGCTAACAACAATCCTGCCGAAACGCTCAGCAACGTTGCAAAAAAAGTTACAAACAAGGTATTGGATAGCGATCGGATGAAAAACTTATCTCGTAAAAGCTTGGTATAATTATCTAATCCATTAAATACCTGAGTACGTAACACAAGGTTTTTTTGATAAAAACTGTTAACAAAACTGCGGCCGATAGGAATGAACCTAATGAATAAAAAGAGTAGTGTAATTGGTATGACCACCGCAGCAACAAATAGCATATCATCTTTATTTTGGTTCTTGTACTTTAACTTTAACATTTTGTCTCCCCGCGATAAAGGATGTGTCCAAAAAAATGGACACATCCTAAAAATTCTCGTGAATCAAGTAGAATTACTCGGCGTACTCACCATATTCTTTGTAAACTTCGTTGACTAAACTAGCAAGGTAGGACACCTGTTTCTGTATACCTGCTGGGTTATTGTACAATGAAGCATCAGCAAAGATTGTTGGTAAAGCCATTCCAACACGGGTTGCCGCAGCATCGTAGGCATTATGAATAGGAACAGAGTAAACATCCATATCTTCAGGGAAGAAATAGCCAGCTTCTGCTCGAGGATCAATCAGTCCTGAGTATTCAAATTCTGCTAATGGTGACAGACAAAAAGCTTTGCGGACCATCTCTTCTTGTATCTTTTGCTCTAAAGCGGTCTCAATAAAACTCTCTGCGTAGGGTTTGTTGGCCTCTTTAGTTGAACTAGGGACATAGAGATTCAAGGCAATCTCAAATGTAGCTCTTCTTCCACTCTTGCCAATCGGCATAGGTGCTGAATCCCAGTCTAAATCGGGTCCCAGCTCAAGAATAGTTTGAATCGACTGGCTTTCACGCATGTTGATTGCTGTTTTACCTGCAGCAAAAGCTTCGGAGTCTTTCATACTATTAAAATCATCTACTTTGTACCCATAAAGCATATCGATGTATAACTTAATAGCATTGTAGCCAGCTTCATTATCGAATGCACAATGGTACTTACCTGGAGTAGTCTTGGATTCTTCAACCATTTCAACTCCATTAGAGAGTAAGGCTAATACCCAGAATTTCTGGAATGTACCATTTGGATTCCCCCCAAGGCGCATTGAGAAACCTGAGACATCAATAGCACCACTAGCATCTCGTTTGGTTAGCTTTTTAGCTACGTCAAGCATTTCTTCCATGGTATTGGGAAATTCTTTGATTCCAGCAGCCTTAAACATGGTTTTATTGTAGTACATGAACTCGTGAATCAACATCGCTGGAACGCCATATTTTTTGCCATCCAGCTCAATTGCTTTCTGTAAAGAGGGTTTTAGCTTCGAGACCACAGCATTCAAACGGTCAGAATTGGGTGAAATATAACCAGCTGTAATAAACTGAGTTGCCCAAGAGTCTTCCATTTCCATCAAATCAGGCGCTTCACCAGCTGGGATTACAACGGGAAGTTTTTTATTAAAATCCTCAATCGATGTAAAAGAAATTTCGACGTCTTTGACTTCAGGATGCTTCGCCTTAAATGCTGGTGTAACAACATTAGTGTACCAATCAACAGCTTCAGCAGTACTAGTCCAGAAAGTCAAGACAATATCATCTTTCTTTTCAGCGGCGCCTC
>JAQVOO010000144.1:3933-5538 GCA_028702575.1 Sphaerochaetaceae bacterium | reverse complement strand
CTTAGAAACCTTGAATCCCCAGGCACTTACACTACAAACCTATAATACCCTCCTCAAAAACCTATCAGAGTCAGAAATTATAATGCTCAATCAAGCCTATCGCTATGACGAGACCTTGTATCAACAGCCAGCGTATGTATTAAAGAGCCAGGAAGAGAAACTCCCACCAAATTTAGCCTTAGCCTTGGCTAAAATAGGTATGGGGACATCTGAATTTTATTCTGATAAACTGGTGCAACAAGCCGCTCTCCAACAAATTAGGACTGAATATGAAGTACTGGGGATATCGGTAGCTAAACTACAAAACAGTTACATCGGGCGTACAGGATTACAAATGCTTGGCGTTTCGGCCCTAAGTGCGATTGCTTCAATTATGGTGGCCTTTTTCGCTTCACGTAGTGCAGCTAAATTAGGGAAAAGATTACGGTCTGAAGTTTTTCATAAAGTAGTGGGCTTTAGTCAAAATGAGATGGATGGTTTTTCTACAGCCTCATTAGTCACTCGGAGCACCAATGATATTCAGCAGATTCAGCAATCTTTCGTCATGATCTTACGGGTGGTTGTTTTTGCACCACTGATGGCCTTAGGGGGGCTTTTTCAAGTCTTGCGCACTAATGTCAACATATCATGGACCATCGCTTTAGCGATTGCAGCCATCTTTATGGTGGTTATAGTTATGTTCACCCTAGCTATGCCCCGCTTTAAAAAACTGCAGATCTTTATTGATAACAGTAACCGCATCGTCCGTGAAACACTCACTGGCCTCCAAGTTATCCGTGCGTTCAATACTCAAAAACATGAACAAAAAAGGTTTGAAAAAGCCAATACCGATCTTACTAACACCTCCTTATTTGTCAACCGTCTTATGTCAGCTATGATGCCCCTTATGATGCTTATTATGAATCTCACTACCGTTCTAATTGTCTGGAAGGGGAGCCAACAGATTCAAGTGGGAACTATGCAAGTGGGAGACATGATGGCGTTTATCCAATACGCCATGATGATCATTATGGCGTTCTTGATGATCACAATGTTAACTATCATGTTACCTCGGGCTTCGGTCTCGGCGAACCGGATTAAAGAGGTACTACATACTCCAACCACTCTGGTAGCACCTGAGAATACCCTTCCCTTCACCGACCCTGTAGCCGGAAAAATACGTTTTAATAATGTGAGTTTTGCCTATCCGGGGGCTCATTCAGAAGCTATTTGCGAAATTTCATTTAGCGCTGAACCAGGCTCCACTACCGCAATAATAGGAAGTACGGGGAGTGGCAAATCAACTATTTTGAACCTTATCCCCCGTTTTCATGATGTTACCTCGGGCTCTGTAACCATTGATGGAGTTGATATCCGCCAAAGGAATCTAAAAGAACTGCGCCAATTAATTGGGTATGTCCCCCAACGGGGGTTGTTATTCAGTGGTACTATAGCCTCTAACATTGCTTATGGCGATGAAACCATTACCCAAAAAGATATTGAATGGGCGGCTTCGATTGCTCAAGCAACCGACTTTATTGAAGAAAAGGTTGATGGTTATCAAAATGCAATTGCCCAAGCTGGTGTGAACGTTTCAGGGGGGCAACGGCAACGATTATCGATTGC
>JAQVOO010000144.1:0-3833 GCA_028702575.1 Sphaerochaetaceae bacterium | reverse complement strand
ATTATCATGAGTACGATAACCCAAAGAATATCTAAAACTCTGCGTAAAGAGGTTACTGATAAAATTCATCGTATGCCAATGCGTAGTTTCGATTCGATTACGCATGGGGAAATCCTCTCGCGAGTCACCAATGATATCGACACCTTAAGTCAAAACCTCAATCAAGGGCTCATTCAAGTCTTAACCTCCTTGGCTACAATGATTGGCGTTTTCATCATGATGCTCACCATAAGTTGGCTTATGACGCTAGTAACTTTGATAATCTTACCCTTCTCGTTGCTTTTCATCTCTCGTGTAGTAAAAATATCGCAAAAGCATTTTGTAGAACAACAAAAATCGTTAGGCACCATTAATGGGCAAGTGGAAGAGGTCTATAGTGGCCATATTGTGGTCAAGGCTTTCTGTGCTGAAGACCAAGTTACTGAGACCTTTAACCAAACCAACGAAAAACTTTACGAATCGGCTTGGAAATCACAATTTCTTTCAGGTCTTATGATGCCAGTAATGCACGGAATTGGCGACTTAGGATATGTTGCGATCGCCTTATTGGGTGGGACTCTGGTTATTCGAGGAGTTATTGCAGTAGGAGATATTCAAGCTTTCATCCAATATATGCGCAACTTTACCCGACCTATTACCCAAGTTGCACAAGTAACAAATATGTTACAATCGACTATAGCCGCAGCGGAACGGGTTTTTGAATTTCTAGATGGTGAAGAAGAGAGCGAAAACAGTAGCGCTTGTACCCTTGGTAGGCTACGCGGTGAAGTAGAATTCTCTCACGTAGCTTTTGGCTACGATCCACACGTCCCGGTAATTAATAATTTTAATGCCCATGTTAGACCAGGGATGAAAGTTGCTATTGTGGGACCAACTGGAGCCGGAAAGACCACTATGGTAAAATTGCTGATGCGATTTTATGAGCTCAACAAAGGATTTATTAAGATTGATGGCCAAGATATCGCAGAACTTACTAGGGAAGATCTACGTTCCCATTTTGGGATGGTTTTACAGGATGCTTGGTTGTTTAACGACACGATTCGCGAAAATATTCGTTACGGTCGCCTGGAAGCAACTGATGAGGAAGTTATTATGGCCGCAAAAGCTGCCCGCATTGACCACTTTATCAACACGTTACCCGATGGATATGATATGGTTATTAATGAAGAATCATCTAATATATCGCAGGGACAGCGCCAGCTAATTACTATTGCCAGAGTTATTTTGATGAACCCTAGTATGCTGATCCTTGATGAAGCTACCAGTTCAGTCGATACTCGTACTGAACTTTTAATACAAGAAGCCATGGATAACCTCATGGCAGGTCGTACCAGCTTTATCATCGCCCACAGATTATCGACTATCAGGAATGCCGATATTATTCTTGTTATGCAAGATGGAGATATTATTGAACAGGGTTCACACGTTGAACTATTAGCAAAGCAAGGTTTCTATGCTGATCTATATAAAGCACAGTTTGAAAAGGTAACCACCTTGCCAGCATAAAAGGTGCATCTAGCCAAAGAATGCGTACCACGGTAGAATTAATAGAAATGGTAAGGAGGACACTAGGTTGGTTATTGGATTGGACGTAGGATCCACGACAATTAAATGTGTTGTACTCGATAAAGATAATCGTATTGTATTCTCACAATATGAACGCCACCTCGCCCAAATAGCATCTCAATCCGCACGGTTATTGGAGCATATTAGGGCCAATATTCTCGACGACGAACCAGCTAAACTGATGATTAGTGGATCAGCAGGGATGGGTATGGCTGACCGTTGTGCACTTCCCTTTATTCAAGAAGTATATGCAACACGAGTTGCGGCACGGCGCCTAGTGCCCGATACTGATGTTATTATTGAACTAGGAGGTGAAGATGCTAAGATCCTCTTCCTCTCCCATGGCATGGAAGTCCGCATGAATGGTTCGTGTGCCGGCGGCACTGGAGCCTTTATTGATCAAATGGCATCACTGCTTCAAGTCAGTGCGGATGAGTTAGACCAAGAGGCCGCTAAAGCTGAAAAAGTATACACTGTGGCTTCTCGCTGTGGTGTATTTGCAAAATCGGATATCCAACCTCTCCTTAACCAAGGAGCCCGCAAAAGTGATATCGCCGCCAGCATTTTTCAAGCCGTAGTCAACCAAACCATCGGAGGTTTGGCTCAAGGGAGATCTATTCGAGGTAAGGTTGTCTATCTTGGTGGACCTTTGACATTCATGGGTCAATTAAGAAGTGCCTTCGATAAAACCTTACATACTACCGGAATTTGTCCCGAAAACTCTCTTTTCTATGTTGCCCTTGGGGCCGCTTATTGTGCAACGAGTACGATCGATATTGGTGAAGCTATTGATCACCTAAATAAACACACTATAGAAGATTCAGTAGTTTCAATGCCTCCCCTCTTTGCCAACCAGAAAGCCTACGATACATTCGCTGCTCGTCATGCACTTGCGACGGTGGAGACCTCTGATCTCACTAGTGAAAAGACCAATGTCTACTTGGGTATAGATGCTGGTTCAACTACAGTAAAAACCATTGTTATAGATGAGAAAGGTGTTATCGTACATAGCTCTTACCAAAGCAATAGTGGTAATCCAGTACCGTTAATCAGAGAAGTATTAACAGAGTTATATAATAAAAATCCTAATATCACGATCAAAGGAAGTGCGGTGACAGGGTACGGCGAAGATATTATCAAAGCAGCTTTTGGTATTGATGAAGGGTTGGTAGAAACAGTGGCCCACTTTACAGCGGCTAAACACTTCATGCCCGAAGTTGAGTTTGTTATCGATATTGGCGGTCAAGACATAAAATGTTTCCAAATTCATAATGGTGCGATCGACAATATTTATCTTAACGAAGCTTGCTCTTCCGGTTGCGGTTCTTTCTTACAGACGTTTGCTCAGGCTCTGGACTACCCCATAGAAGAGTTTGCCAAACTCGGTTTATTTGCCCGCCATCCGGTCGATCTAGGTTCGCGCTGTACTGTATTTATGAACTCTTCAGTAAAGCAAGCTCAGAAAGAGGGTTCGCCAATTGAAGATATTAGTGCGGGGCTCTCCATTAGCGTCGTCAAAAATGCCTTATACAAGGTAATTCGAGCTACATCCCCCGATAGTTTAGGTAAAAACATCGTGGTCCAAGGTGGGACCTTTCATAATGATGCTGTCCTGCGGGCCTTTGAACTAGAGTTGGGCACAGAAGTTGTGCGTCCTTCATTAGCGGGTCTAATGGGTGCCTACGGGGCAGCTTTGCATGCGAAAGAGCATTGTAAGAGTAACTCGACAATTATAGATGCCAAACATCTAGCCACTTTCGAACACAAGGTAAAGGTCACGACCTGTCGGCTTTGCACCAATAACTGCCGACTAACAATTAACACCTTTTCTAATGGAAAACGTTTTATTAGTGGCAACCGTTGTGAGCGGCCGGTAACCAATAAGAGTGTTGATGACTCATTGAATATATACAACTGGAAATTAGACCAATTAGAGGCGCTAAATTGCTACGTCTCTTCTAATCCTGATGACAATAAAGATGCTATTGGCATTCCTCTTGGATTAAACATGTTTGAACTAATCTATTTTTGGAAGGCTTTTTTTGAGGTGTTAGGCAAGCGGGTGGTACTATCGCCCCTTTCTAACCGTAAGCTTTACCTTTCGGGACAAGCCACTATCCCTAGTGACACGGTTTGTTTCCCCGCAAAATTGATGCATGGTCATGTTCAGGCCCTGTTGGATGCGAAAGTGAAAACTATTTTTTACCCGTGCATGACCTATAATTTAGATGAAGGATTAGGGGAAAATCATTTTAACTGTCCCGTTG